>JAZKJI010000218.1:24880-30231 GCA_040384405.1 Bdellovibrionota bacterium | reverse complement strand
GAATCCTGAGCTCTGAAAAGATGATTTTTGAGAGGAGCTTTGTTATCACTAGAGCTCATCTCGACAGTGCGATCTTAGCTCAGTTGGTAGAGTACTTGCATGACATGCAAGGTGTCACAGGTTCGAGTCCTGTAGATCGCACCATTTAAAAAGGTATCCCATGAAACACATTTTTTTTCTTTTGATCACGTTGGTTCTTTCCAGCCACGCCATTGCTTCTTTTGGCCGAATTGATTGTTCTAGTACCGATGGACAAGTTAAATACAATTTTCGTTTTCCCGTGAATCAAGATAGCGAAAGTATTTGGACAATTGATGGAAAGAAATTTACGGAGGAATCCGGATTAGTTTCTATGGAACCCTTAACGGAAAGAACACCACTCGAAAAGAATGAAACGCAAATGACAGCGTCTTCAACCTATGTTTACAAAGTAAAATTAACCCAATTAGATGCTCCAGAAGGTAAAGTTGTAAAAACAATTGAAGCTTGGCTACTTTGTTTTTCCGCTTCGGGAATTTAACGCTCGAAATTTTTCAAAAGATAGCGCTTCTTCTAGTGAAGACTTCTCAATCAGAAAAAGCCGCCTCTATGTGGGTGGCTTTTATCATTTTGGGACGTTAAATTTTGCGCCTTAATTTTTCTTTTTTTATTTAAACATTTTCTTTTGATTCCGGATCAGTTCGGGAACAAAAATCCCTCGAAAATCCCAGCATGAGACACTTCCAATTCAAGCCGTTTTAGTTGGAAACGATTTGAGTTTAAGGTTCGGTGTTTCGTCAAAGTTTCATCTATACTGTTATCAGTTATCTAAATTTTACTTTTGGCTCTCCATCTTGAACGTTTATCTGGGGGATTTGAAGTGACCTATCTTTTTGTTAAGTATCAGCGCTATATTCTTGCTGCTCTTTTAATTCTGTTGCCATTTACTGGCTGTTTAAAAGTTAAAAAGGGACCGGATGCGGTTTTAAAACCCGTCATCGTTCAAAAGGTTATGTGCAGTAATGCCCAGACTCTTGATATCAGAGCTGCTCACTTTAAACAAAAATCAGAAGTTACCTACACCGCGGATTCTTTAAGTGCTTTCGCGAACGGCCAATTTCATGAGTCAGTGGTGCTTTTGAAGTTCCGTGGCCGTTTTGATGGCAAAAGTAATTTAAAGAAAATGCGCCTAGCAATTAATGGTCAATTGTTAACCCGCGAAGATGGTTTTGTTGGTTTTGACGGGATAGATGCCAAGGATTCTAATTGGTATGTCGTTCGTTTAGAAAAAACCCGTGTTCACGGACAACTTGATACTTCGTCATTTATTAAGCAAATCGCAAATGCCAATGAAGATGTAGTTTTCCGTACCCAGATCCCTAACTTTAAAGTCTTAGATTCACGATTGGAAATCTTCGGTTACGTTGGTGATGCGTGTATTCCAACCGGTCCGGGCCCTGGTCCAGATCCAGAACCAGTTGCTCCGGTAGTAAAAATTGATTCTGTTAACCCCACTGGTGCGGTGACTGATCAATCAAGTATGCAAATTAGTTTTTCGGCCAATCAAGGCGCGGTTACTTTTACTTGTTCGCTTGATAATGCGGTAGCGACCCCGTGCGAATCACCGATTACGTATTCAAATTTGATGAATGGAGCGCATTCGTTTGAAGTCAAAGGACGTAATGCCGACGGTTTAGTCAACGCTTCACCGGTTAAATATCAATGGTCTATTAGTGCTCCGATCCCGTCTGTTACTATTATTCCGATTACATCTCCCAATAAAAATTCAAATATCTTGGTTGGGTTTACTTCCAGCAAACCAGGGAAAACTTATTGTGTGATCGACGGTGGATCGGCAGCCATTTGTACTTCCCCGCTTCAATTAACAAACCTATCTGAAGGCCAACATTCCGTTGCCATTTCCGCGGTTGATAACGCTGGTAATGTGGGTGCACCAGCTGAAGTTCATTGGTTAGTGGATGTAACAGCGCCCGCAGTTCAAATCTCTGCCGTTAGCCCTATTGATGATTCAAGCGCTTCGATCACACGTTCATTTACTTTCAATGCGGATGAAAGCTCTTTATTCGAATGCTCTATGGATGAAGGTGATTTTTCTTCGTGCCTGTCACCGGTAACGCTTTCTGACTTATCAGAAGGGAATCATTTATTTCAAGTTCGCGCGATCGATGCAGCTGGAAACGTCAGCTCACCGGCTACTTCCAGCTGGACGTCCGATTATACGAAGCCAGAGCTTTCTTTACTAAACGTAACACCAGCAAGTGAATTTACAAATTCGCTTTCGTTCTCGGTCGACTTTTCTGCCAATGAAACCACGACTTATATTTGTTCGATCGATGACGGGCCAGCTTCTGAATGTACTTCTCCGTACGCAGGAAACTTTGGTGGTGACGGCGCCCACTTTGTGACAATCGTTGCTAAAGACAGTGCGGGACTAGTTTCAGAACCAAAATTTATTAATTGGGATGTTAATACCTCTGCAGGCACTATTGCTTTTGAGTCAATCAGCCCAAGCAGCGCATTTAACTTAAACAGTCCCGTCATTAGCTTACTTGTTAGTTCTCCTGCGGGATCAAATCTGTGGGCGACGGTTAATGGCGAACCAGTGGCAATAAATGGCAACATGTTAACGCTAATGAACTTAAGCGAGGGACAATATAATATTGAGGTCAATGGTTCAGATCAGTGGGGCAATAACTTTGAAGCCATTAACCATAGCTTTATAGTTGATGTCACAAATCCGGTCATTTCTTATGTCGTTGATCCAAACATCGAGCACCCGATTAATGTTGATAGTATTTCATTAGATATTTTATCAAACGAAGCTATGAACTCTTATGAATGTAATGTGGATAGCGCAGGTTTCAACTCTTGCTCTGATCTATTAACTTTCTCTGGGTTATCTGATGGTAATCATTTAATCGAAATTCGCGGGTCTGATTTAGCGGGTAACGTTGGCGAAACCTCGTTCACATTTATCGTTGATACGATTGCTCCGCAAATTAACGCATCGGCCGTCCAAACCTCTTCAGGTAATTTTAAAATTACCGTTACTGCTAGTGAAGAAATCGCTTCCCTGGTTTGTGATTTAGATGGAGCTAACTATGCGTGCTCCATTCCAGAGACTCTAATTACTTTAAGTCCTGGAACCTATAACTTTACGGTTAAGGGCTTTGATGCTGCCGGAAACTTTTCTGCCGAAGTTTTACAATTGGTCGTAATAGAGCCTCCGCCGGTAACTAATTTATCAACATCAGTTCCATTATTTACGAATAGCAGTTCAGCTTCTTTCTCTTTTAGCTCGGATAATGTGCAGAATACTTTCCGCTGCTCGTTGGATGATGCTTTGGAATCAAATTGCGCAAGCCCGACAGCTTACAATAATTTAACTGATGGAAATCATAAGTTTAAAGTTCAAGCCGTTAGTGCCAGTGGCAAAGTCGATCCGGTTGGACAAACCTATCAATGGACTGTAGATGCTTCTGCACCACTTATCATGACATCTTCTTACGTAGGGATGACAAACCGGGTTCAGGTGAATGCGACTTTCAACGAACCTGTCACAATGTATATTAAATGGGGAGTTGGATTGGCGAACACTACTGCGGTTCAACCATTAGGTACAAGTTTTTCAGTTAATATTACTGGGTTAGCTGCCGGTACTACTTATGCTTTTCAGATCTATGCTACTGATAGAGCTGGGAATGTTACTGTAGGGCCGATAGTTACCGCTAGAACTCGGAACTAGGAGGTAGGAAGTCGGCGTTCCTCGTTAGGCGAAACCGTCTCCGTTCCGTCTTCGGTTCAATCAGCCCCATAAAATATGCCCTCTTATTTAGCTTTGGCTAAGAGTTGGGCTACTACCTTTTTTTAGTTGCGCCCGATTTAGTTCGGGTTTCAAAATTTCTTTTTGCTAGCGCTAATTGCTGGCTGAAATCCAAATGATTATTTCCTAATTTTGCGAATTCTACTTCGCTGGTAAAGCCCGGCGACATTCCGAACTTTGTTCCGGCTGTTGCGTGGCAACCTAAGCAACTTGATTTCGGGTTATCCGCTGGGCCGTTTAATAATCCCTTTGGATGATTTGTCTTTGCACCTGCGAATATAGTCGAACCTCTTTCGCCGACACCGAATTGGATACCCTGTGGGCGCATATGGCGCAAACCTTCAGGCAATCCTGGCATCGATAAAGTTGTCGTATAGGACTTGTCAAAGTAATACGTGATCATTACCCAATGGCCCATTTCTTTTAATGTGCCTTTTAAAGTAGAGTCTTTGACGGCGATATCCATTTGAACATGTCTTACTGGCGTAACTCTTCTTACGGTGGATTTAGGTTGGCTTACATTTGCATTCCAAGTGTAGGCCCCTTCTAATTCTGGAAAATCGGCCGTCGTGAAAAGAATTTTTGCCGAAACTGTACCGTCATTAAAGCTTACCGCTGATGGTAAAAAGTCTGGTTGCGACTTCGCCGCATTTTTGTTTCCAAAAACTCTTTCAATCGCTTTACATCCGACAGCATTGTAAAATCCAATTCCCCAGTCACTTCCCGGAGTACTGGTGGGATAAATATTACTCGGGTAAAGATCACGCTCTTTCGTTAAACCGTGAATACATTCACGTCCCGACTCGCCGACATTCAGCCAAGGCATGTGGCACCAATCACGCACAGAATTATTTTCAGTTATGAAATTATAATCCGTTCGTTGCGAATCTTGGTTAGCCATTCCATCATATGCATATTCTTGTAACATCAGTGCGAAACGCTCGGCTTCGGCGGGATTGGACAAATCCAATCCTCTCCACGGGCGATCATTTGATTTAACAGTGACGCGGTCATAATCTGATCTAACCTGAAAGCGCGGAAGATCTTTTACTGGTGCATTAGCCGCCACCGCGTCCAAAGTTTTAAAACCATCTTCTGCCACTGGAACATCCGGGAGTTCTAATCCAGCTGGACTTCGTTTAGACATGACGTCCATGTCATACTCGACAACCTTTACGTCTTGAGTAAATAAGGCAGTCTTCCCACCCTCCATGCAATGTGGAATTCGAAAGTGCCAAGCACGGCCCTTTAAGTTTGCAATTCCACTTTGCGTAACCGAATCAGCAATTCTAAATGTGACGCCAATAATTTTTCCATCGGAACTTGCCGTAGCGCTTAGATCATTTTGATTAATGTAAGCGATGCCTTCGCGAAGATCTGTTACCGGTGTAAAAAAGGAGTTAACAATTTCTTGCGCGGAACCAGTATAACAAGCAACATTGTGAGCACCGGTATTGGATTTACTTCGAGTATTTGCGTAAAACGTTTTTGAAAACATGTCCCAACGTGCTTGGCTTCCGCCGCGGAA
>JAZKJI010000218.1:1938-24870 GCA_040384405.1 Bdellovibrionota bacterium | reverse complement strand
TGGAGTTTTCGCGATTTCTAGTGATGAAACATATCTGTAAACTGCTTCGTTTTGTCCGACTTTTGCATTTGGTGTGTTGTTCTTTGGTCCTTCGAATAATGTACAAGCTCCACAAAAGGCAATAGGGATCAATAAGATCAATTTTCTCACGCAAATCCTCCAAAACCTAAGCGTAACGTAATTTAATATATGAACAAGTCTTCCATTGAGGACATGTACCTAAGGCTAGGTAAATTTGCAGTTGTTTTGGTAAGTTTTTTAGAATTCCAGTTGGATCTTTTCAAGCAGCGATTCGTCCTCTAGGACGCGCTCTCCGCCCCGGGCAATAGCAGTTAACGGATCAGCAGCTACCCGAACCTGAAGTCTTATTTCGTTCTCTAAACGCAGATCCAAATCTTTAATCAATGCTCCGCCGCCGGCCAATATAACTCCGTTTCCAATAAGGTCAGAAACTAATTCCGGAGGGGTTTTTTCAATAGCTTTGTGAACTGCATTTACAATTTGTTGGAGGGCATCGTTCATCGCAAGCCCCACGTCTTCGGAAGTGATGTCGTAATTTCGATGAAGGCCTGTGCTGGCATCGCGTGCTTGAATTTGAAGTGTACGAATATCTTTTTTAGGTAAGGCTGTGCCCAGATCTTTCTTCAAAGTTTCAGCTAAAGCTTCAGTTAAGATAATCTTCTTAACATGCTTAAAGTAATCAATAATATCTTGATCTATCTTGTGTCCACCAACCCGTAAAGCTTCACAGTAAACAATATCGGATAAGGCAATCACGGCAACTTCCGTGGTACCACCGCCAATATCAATAATCATATGGCCTTCGGGGGACTTTACCGGAAGTCCGGAACCTAAAGCTGCCGCCATCGGTTCATCAATAAGAAATACTTCCCGTGCTCCGGCAGATTTACAGGCCTCTACCACCGCTCGCTTTTCAACTTCCGTTACACCGTAAGGTAATGAAACGACAACTCGCGGGCGGGAAAATGCCTTCTTAACCGCTGGCGACTGTAGAAATGTTTTTAACATGACTTGGGATAATTCAAAATCTGCGATCACGCCGTCACGAATTGGTTTAGTGAAATGAACATTGCCGGGATTTTTCTTTAAAACTTCAATGGCGGGGGTACCGACGGCCACAACCTTTTTGCGTCCTGGTCTGGGTTCAGAATAGGCAACGATCGAAGGCTCGTTTAGTAACAATCCCTTTCCCCGTCCTGATACCAAAGTATTTGCCGTGCCTAAATCAACGTATAAATCCGCGGCGCCGTCACGCTTGCCGCCCAACCATTCAAACCTATGTGTACTACTATCTTTTCAGCTGAAGGCCGTTAGAGGCATCAATCTGATAGCTAAAGGTAAATAAGAAAAATGAAAAACTATCTTTTAAATTAAGCGCAACTTCCCCACCTAAAGTCATTTGGGGGTAGTCAGGTACTTTCCATTCGGTACCGAGCACGAATTGTTGATTCGCGTAGTTTCTGTCTTTTGTGTTCGTAAAATTAAATGGGACCGCAAAGTAAGGAATAAACAAACCTACATCGGTATCCATCTTACGACTGATTAGTGGCGCTAACTGAAAAGTCAGAATATTTCCATTTTCGTATCTTGCATACCAAACTTGTGCTTTTCCCCCGATAGCTGGTTGGCGATCGACATCTGGAAAAGGAATCCATTTTATACTGGCGCCTAAGGTTGGATTCATTTTTCCGCCACCAACCGTAAATCTAGAACTGGCACTTGAAGTCCAAGGCGTATCCACGGAAACCAAAATATTCGCCGAACTTCCTTCGTTCGTGAAAAATTGCGGTTGGGCATTGAACTGAAAGTTACCCAGAGGAACAACTTCTCCGGATTCTCCGATTGCTAGGTAGGCGTGAGTGGTCGAAGACAAAAACAACAAAGTAGGTAGAATAAGGACTGCCACTTTGGTCAAAAACTTTTTATGCATAAGGATTCCCTTCCTTACCGTGAATCGTATCTACCTTGGAGTTGTTTGACAAGTTGATCAAAGAAGGTTCGAATTTAACTATGGAAACCCTCCCACTCTCCTTGGTCATCATCACTTTGAACGAGGAACTTAATATTGAGCGGTGCATAAGATCTGTCCCTTTCGCAGGGGAAGTTCTGGTAATGGACAGTGGCTCAACCGACAAAACCCGGGAAATCTGCGAGAAATTCAGCGTAAACTTCGTTCAAAACCCATGGCTGGGGTTTGGCCGTCAGAAGAACTTGGCCGTTTCAAAATCAAAGTTCCCCTGGGTTATTTGCTTAGAAGCTGATGAAGTCTTGAGCAACGAACTCCAAGCTGAAATTTTAAGAAGCTTTTCTACCCTAAATCCTGAAGCAGGGTATGCATTTCCCCGGCGCTCTTGGTACTTGAACCGTTGGATTGATCACGGCGGATGGTATCCTGATTACCAGGTAAGGCTTTTTAACCGAGAGCACTCTCAGTGGGATCCAAAAACGATTCATGAAAAAGTGTTATCAAATTCAACGGAACGATTTACCAGCGACCTTCATCACTATGTTTTTCGAAGTATTAGTCATCAGGTAATTACAAATGACCGCTATTCTTCCCTTCAAGCAAAAATGTTAACCGAAACGGGACAAAAATTTTCGTGGTTTAAGGCCGTCACAAAACCTTGGGTGAAGTTCATGGAAAACTATTTTTGGAAACAAGGATTTCGCGACGGCGCGCCCGGATTTATTATCGCCGTGGGCAGTGCCTATTCGGTATTTTTAAAATGGGTTAAAATTTGGGAGCTCAAGAAAAAATGATTCGTTGCTGGATATTTTCCCTATTGTTTATATCTTCGATGGCAAACGCGCAAGACTATGCAATTTCCTGGGTGAAAGCATCGCCCGAAGTCCAAAGCATGGATGGCGGGAAAGTTTTATTACCCAGACGCCTTCCTTTGAAAAATTCAATTAAGGTGCAAACTCGGACAAACAGCGATTTGATACTTTGGGACTCAAAGAAAGCCCAAATGTTTGTCCACCCCGACACAACTTTGGAATTAAAGTTAACCGGATCGCTAAGCAGCCATCAAATTGAAGTTTACCTAATTAACGGAAGTGTTTCGTTTTCATTGGATCAGTCAACCATTCCTATAATGTTGGTTACAAACTTAGGGAACTTTTTGATTGCCCAAGGCAATATCGACGTCGGCTATGACTTACAAAAAGTGCGAATGGACTTTAAAAGTTACACCGGCACCTATGAGTTAAAAATTAACGACGCTGAAGATGGTAGAACTCTATTGGGTGGTCATTCTATTTCTTATATTGGCGAAAGAAATGAAGATGGGATTGTTTTTAATTATTTGTTAGGCGGGAAAAAAGTTGCCCAAGGAAAATGGACCCCTGTTAAAAAATTGAATAAAAAAGAAATCGCAGAAAATGGTAAAATTTGGAGTGCAATAATATCGCCTCCAAAAAAAGCTGCAAAAGGACCATTACATCCGTTACTAGACGGTACGAATCCCGAGGGAAATACAATTCCTGTAAAACGCGAAGCTCCGTTGTGTCTGAAACCCCGCGGAGAACTTCACGATTGCCTGTGGACCTGTATAAATAATCCAAAATCAGAAAAGAAAAACTGCCGAACCGACAAGGCCGGAGTTTATTGTGAACGTCGTCGATGCTTTGCCGATGGTGAATGGAAAGAGCCAATTAAACTTGACGCTGGCGAAGGCCAAATCAGATGTAAACCGAGACCCCTTGTCGGGGCCTGTAATTAAATTTATTTGAAAACTACGGGTTGTGCACCCGAGGCTTGTGTACTGGCGCTTCTTCAACCGCTGTACTTCCGTCTTCTGCGTGGAGCCCACAAGGCGCAGGACCGTTGACCACTTTTCCATCGGTTGTAAACCGTGAACCATGACAAGGACAATCCCAAGTTTTTTCACCATCATTCCACCGCACTATTCCCCCTAGGTGAGGGCAAATGGCAGAAAATATTTTAACGTGATCTTGGCTATCCTTGTAGACGGCCAATTTTTTTAACCCGCGACGAACGATGGCTCCCTCGCCCAACGGAATGTCTTCGATATTGCTGACCTCCGCCGGTGATAGCCAATCTTTGTAAGGTGCGGTTGAACTTGAAACTTCCGATAAATAATTTCCAACACTACTGATATTAAAACGCGAAGGGTTATATAGATTTTCCCAAGGATTATCGACTTTTAATATTAAATCGCAAATCAGCATTCCGCCGATTGTTCCATGGGTAAGTCCATGCCCGGAATCTCCAGTGACAATATACACATTTTCTTCGCCGGGATTTCTTCCGATAAATGCCGGTCCGTCAAATGGTTCTATAATTTGGCCTGACCAACGGCATTCGACCGGTCCATCCACCAATAAAGTATCTTGGACCCAGTCCATTAGTCTTCTGAAACAACGCTGAGGATTTTCTTCGTGTCCAGTTCGATGATCTTCTCCTCCGACAATCAGAAGGTCGCTAGAGGACTCGGGGCGTTCAATCAACCGGATGTAATGATACGGATCGGTTGTATCCCATAACAAAAGTGGTTTCATGAAATTTTTCGGTACGGCAACACCAATTACATAGGATCTGTAAGCCGCAATTTTAGTTTGCATTGATATGCGGTCGTTAAAGGGAACATTTGTCGCAACCACAATATCATTGCAGTGAACGCAGAAATTATTATTTAATTTAACGTACGCACCACGACCACCTACGACTTGGGTCGCTTCGCTGCGGGTAAATATTTTTCCGCCCATTTTAGCAACTGCTTCTGCAAGTCCATTTAAATATTTAATTGCATGAAATTGAGCCTGGTTTGGATACCTCAGGCAAGCACCGGAATGAAAGAAATTAACCGGTACGTTTTCCAGAATTTCTAAATCTTTTAAACCTGCTTTTTCGGCGGCAATCATTTCTTTTTGCAAATATTCACGGTCGTGTTCGGGCCCGGTGAATAAATAACCATCCACTCGTTTAAAATCACAATCTATATTTTCGTTCGTACAAATTTTTTCGATCATATTGATCGCTTCGGTATGGCTGTCGGCTGCCAACTGCGCATTGGTTAAACCGTGATGTTGAATTAAACTTTGATAGGTATCATCAAGTGCGTTTGAAAGATGCGCCGAAGTTAAACCAGTTTCATGTAATCCTAATTGAGTTTCGCGATCTATAACGATGACACTTTTGCCGGCCCGTAAAAGTAAATAAGCCGTTGTTAACCCAGAGATTCCAGCGCCAATGACACAAACATCTGCATATTGATCGGAAGGCATTGGACCAAAAAACGGTCCATTGGTTTTTTGCCAATAAGATTTATTCCGCTGCAGAAAAGGTTTGTAAGTAGTCAATAGCACCCCCCGACCGATTATGGGTGCACATTTTATTCCTAAATTGTTTAAGAGCAGAAAGGAAACAAGCCCATTTTTACAGCATATTTACGGGGCACGGGGACAATATCCGGGGCATTAAGCCCGCGCATAAACTGCGGGCTTACTTTGGTCGAGTTGCTATTTTAGAACGCCTTGAAGAACTTTTAAGTCTCCATCATGGGGTAATGTGGCTTTTAATTTCAATACTTCCAACACAAGTGGATACACATTTACGTTATCAAACGCTGGAATTACTAAACCAGATTTAAATTTAGATCCTTGAACGATAAACAAACCCTGCATCTCTGGAGTGCTTGGATCCCAACCATGAGTGGCCTTAGAAACTTTTGGAACTTCCGTCGTAAAGCCTTGTTGATATAAATAGTATCCAGGATCTGCTACGACGATTAAATCTCCGGATCTGGCTGTATCTGTAAATTTCCAACGTGGTGGCAAATCTTGCGGACGATAAACTTTATAGTTTCTTTCCGCAGCTTTTAGCTTTGCATAAGCTTCTGGAATTGCATCTGGAGTTTTAGCGTGAAGAGTTGTTAAAGCTCCGCGCTCAAAACCATCGAATTTTGAAAGGTCCGCAATCGCGGTTAGGTTAATCATGTCTTTTACGGCCAGCATTCCGTGATCAGAAACGATGACAAATTGAACAGGAATTCCGTTTTTCTCGGCATCGTCGGCGATCAAACCGATATTTGCATCAACTTCTAAAACTGCGGCGCGAACTTCTTCGGAATCAGGGCCGAATTTGTGACCTGCGGAATCGACCGTTGAAAAATAAAGAGTTACTAACCCAGGCCGTTGATCGTCAGGTAAATGAAGCCAATCAATAACTTCTTTGGCACGTTGAGCATTTGGAAGTGCATCTTCATAATGTTTTACGTAGGTAGGTCTGATTCCGCCAATATCTGCTTCGGAACCCACCCAGAAAAACGTTGCCGCTTTAAGCCCGCTTTTTTCAGCGACGGCCCATACTGGTTCCCCGCGATACCAAGTACCGTCGTTGACCGCAAGACCATCGTTCATTTGGTAAGCTTGTTTTCTTTGGTTATCAAAAAAGAAATTTGAAACGATACCGTGATTACCAGGTGCCCGTCCCGTTACCAATGTGACGTGATTAGGAAAAGTTAAAGTTGGAAAAGCGGGTATCAACCCTTTAGCTACGACACCTTTTTTTGCAAGTTTCGTTAGGTTCGGTGGACTAAATTTTTGAAGATAATCATTTCTAAATCCATCAATTGAAATCATTAAAACGATTTCTTGAGGAACCCTGGCTTCCGCTTTTTTCTCGGTGTTTCCCGGTAGATTTAGTTGAATAACTGATGAATCAGAATTCCCACAACCATGAATCGCAAGGACCAAAATCAGTGCGCTAAAACCTTTAAAAAAACGAGACATCATCCCCCCTTTGAGTGGTATCTGGGAATGGTCATAGAAGGAGCCTTGATGGCTGTCCAGTCAAAATTTGGTTAGGGTAAATTCAATCGTCGCTTAAACTTAGGGCAGATTTAGCCTGAAAAAGAAAATCCCCTTTACGGATTTAACCACAAAGGGGATTTTCAAATTGTTGATCTCTAATTGTAGAGTCAATCCGCGCGATTACTACACTCGTCGAGCGGTAACAGCTTTAACAACTGTAAGGATGATAACTGCACCCAGTACAGAAGCTAGGAATCCTGCAGGCTCACCCACAGTGTATAATCCTAAAGCTTGACCCAAGTAGCCAGCGATCAATGCTCCAAGGATCCCTACTACTGTAGTTAGGATGAAGCCCATATTGTCGCGACCTGGCTTAATGAAACGAGCCACTAAACCTACGATAAAACCGATGATAATTGTCATTAAAATTCCCATGATGTACCTCCGCCTTTTCCCTAATGCAGAACACGGACCACCGGTTATTTTCGTTTTGAAGGTGTTTTTTGGGGTTTTTGTGGAGAAAGTCTCCAACTTAATTAGAGCCGGCGGGAAATTGGCCACGCCGTTTAAGCCCGATTAAAAAATTATGCTAAGTAATTATTCGTTAAAACTTGCTGGCTGACGGAGCTTGCTGCCCTCGACAAGTGCTTCCCGGTTTTGAATATGGGGATGCCCCGGAGAGTGAACTATTGCAGATGCTGTGGATTGCGATTCTTCGTTGACTGGATTTAACCGATGTTCTACCGGACGACCACCTGGGCCCGCCGTATAAACTATATTTGATTTATTTAAACCTTCTTGGTTTGCATAAGACGTATTTACTGGCGAATCATTTTGCCAAAGTAGGTAAGCTGAAACGGTAAACATCGAGGCCATCAAAAATCTTTGCATAAATATCTCATCGGCAGGACTTTCCCAGAGGAAAAGTGCATTTGCGCAAATTTTCGATTTTATGTAAATAATTTTTTATCGATATTTTTGGCATTAAGAAACGTCTTAAATTGAAACGTTCCCCAATGAAAAAATATTATTGTGTTGCTTTTGCTAACCATTCTTCAGAAATCGGCTGTGCTACCAATGATGCGGCCTTTTCCCGCTCGCCCTGTGCCAACAATGTTGAAAGGTATCTTTCTGATCCGCTGGGAATTACCACCACGATGGTTTTATCGCGGTTTTCTTCCTTGGCCGCCAGTCTTAGCCCGACGGCAATTGCGGCGCCGGATGAAATTCCTACCGGAATACCTTCTTTTTTAATTACCTCGCGGGCCATTGCCAAAGATTCATCTGAACTAACCGTTTCAATCTGATCAATAACTTTCCGGTCAAGAAGTGCTGGAACAAAACCCGCTCCGATTCCTTGGATTTTATGGGGTGAATGTTTTCCGCCCGATAAAATTGGACTCTCGGTTGGTTCAACGGCGACCATTTTAATGGAGGGCTTTTTTTCTTTAAGCGCTTGGCCGCAACCGGTTATTGTTCCACCCGTTCCGACCCCACTGACGACGATATCAACCTTTCCATCCGTATCATCCCAGATTTCCTGAGCTGTCGTGAGACGATGGATCGCGGGATTATCTAAATTTGCAAACTGTGAAGGCAGAAAACAGTTTTTTGATTGGGAAGCCAACTCTAATGATTTCGCAATTGCCCCCCGCATTCCATTTGAACCGGGAGTTAGTACAATTTCTGCCCCTAATAATAGAAGTAAAGTTCTTCGCTCCATGGACATCGTCTCCGGCATCGTTAAAGTTAGTTTGTACCCTTTCGAGGCACAGACAAATGCTAGGCCAATTCCCGTGTTTCCCGAAGTAGGTTCAATAATTTCCATTCCGGGTTTTAAAACACCTTTTTTCTCGGCCGCTTCTATCATATTAACTCCGATGCGGTCTTTCACTGAACTCATGGGATTAAAAAATTCTAACTTATAAAGTAGTTTACCGGGAAGATCGTTTCCGATTCGTTTCATTTGAACAAGCGGAGTGCGGCCAATGGTTTTTGTTATGTCGGAATAGATTTTCATGGAAATTCTCCTCTGCAGTTGCGCCCGGAATTCAATTTAACGTCGGATTTTTTATTTTTGTAAACCCATAACCAGATACTGAATGACTGGAAGCTTACTTTCACCGTAGACTTGACCTTCACATCGCTGGAGCAATTAGTCAGTGTTACATATTTCAGGCCTCTCTAAACAATTTGGATCGAAACTGCTGTTCGACAGTGCCGAAGTTCATATCGGTCACCGGTCAAGGGCCGCATTGATTGGTCCAAACGGAGCGGGAAAAAGTACCATGATTAAAATCATCATGGGCTTAGAGTCTGCGGATTCGGGAACGGTTGTTAGGGCGAACAGTTTAGCAATTGGTTATTTACCTCAAGAAATTCCAAAGATGTCAGGCCTTACCGTTTTATCTGAAACCATGCGCTTAGACGGAAGGCGTGAACAACTTTTAAAGACAAAAGAAGATTTCGAAAAATCATTTAGTGATAATCCGGATGTACCCGAACAAGATTTAGAACGTTACGGGCGAATCGTTGAAGAGTTAGAACACTTGGATGAATACCGGTTAGAGTCCAGAGCAAAAGCTATCCTAAGCGGAATGGGTTTTAAAACCGCAGATTTTGATCGCAAGCTCACCGAGTTCAGCGGTGGCTGGTTGATGCGAGTAGCACTTTCTCGAATATTATTATTGGATCCTGACCTGTTGCTTTTAGATGAACCAACGAATCACTTGGATTTGGAATCATTGTTATGGCTGGAAGAATTTTTGCGCCGCCATCAAGGGGCATTATTAATGATAAGCCACGATACCGGATTTTTAAATCGTATCGTCAATGAAGTATTAGAGATTGATCAAAAGAAAGTTTGGAGTTACCGGGGCAACTTGCAATCTTACGCGATTCAAAAAGAAGAACGACTTCAAGTATTGCGCGGCCAATATGCCGGGCAACAAGCAAAAATTGCCGAAATCGAAGCGTTCGTTTCCCGGTTTGGCGCCAAGGCAACCAAGGCCCGCCAAGCGCAAAGTAAATTGAAGCAATTAGAAAAAATGGATCGCATCGAATTACCCGACGAGAAACCAACAGTTGCTTTCAGATTCCCACCCGTTCCCCATAGTGGAAAAGATGTTGTTATCGTAAAAGATGCCTCCGTCCAATTTGGCGAGAAAAAACTATTTCGCGATCTTGATTGGTTAATTCGAAAGGGAACCAGGACCGCCATCGTTGGAGTGAATGGTGCCGGCAAAACAACGCTATTAAAAATGTTGGCAAAAACATTTGAGCCCACTAGTGGTGAAATTCGATTAGGCCACGGCGTTCAAGTTGGCTACTACTCGCAGATGCAGGCAGAAACGCTAACGATGACTAATACTATTGCGCAGGAACTAGAACAAACTGCACCTGATATGCCTATTTCCCAAGTACGGGCGATTGCCGGTGCGTTTTTATTTTCCGGCGATGCGGTAAAAAAACAATGCGGAGTTTTATCGGGTGGCGAAAAAGCCCGGGTTGCTTTAGCAAAGTTATTGTTAACTCCAGCCAACTTTTTAGTTCTGGATGAACCAACGAATCACTTGGACGTTGAATCGCGGGGAGTTCTTTTAGAAGCTTTGCAAGATTACGATGGAACCCTTTGCCTGGTTTCCCATGATAGGGATTTTGTTTCTCCCTTAGTGGATACGGTATTAGAAATTGAACCAGGCCCTGACGGATCTAAGGTTATTCATTCAACCCAAACATACGACGAATATTTGGCGCGCAAAATTCAAGAAGCTTCGGGCGCACTGTCAGGAATTGTAGAGACTCCGGAAAATAAAAAGGATCTTGCTAAAGCTTCTGCGCCCGAGAAAAACAAAAGTGCGATGTCCCCTAATCTGCGTCGGACTTTGACTAAAGAAAAAGAAACTTTAGAAAAGAAAATTGCGGAATGGGAAAAAGAAAAAACTATTGTTACTGAACAACTTTCTGATCCTGTAACTTATCAAGACAAGAAATTATTTAACGAAATTTTGGCGAAGCAGCAGGTTTTGGAAGCTAGTCTTGAAAAGGGGTATCCTCGGTGGGAAGAGCTTAGTCTTTTATTAGAAACTTAATTGCTATGGATCAGCCGTCAGTGACCGTTACGATAACTGTAACGGTCACTGTGCTGGCGACTGTTACAGCTGTCGGTTGCAGTGGCAGTCCCGTTGGCCGCAGCCGCAGCCGTTCGTCGCACCCGTTCCCGTGCCGTTTTCCGAACTGTCTTCCGTCGCGTTCTCTGCTCTGTTTATCAGTTCTGATTTTCAAACTGATTTCAATCCTGATTTTTCAACTAATTTCAATCCTGATTTTTCAAATGGGTATTCTCCCGATTTCCAATTTGTCTTTTTCTTATGATTATTCCGAGGTTCCAATCGAACTGTAATTAAGCTCTGTGCCTCTACAATGATGCGATGTTTCTGGAGCGCTCAGGTTTTACAAATAATATCAAAAGACGAATCGGCAAACCGTACGGAAAACGGGACGGGAACGGGTGCGCCGAACGGCTACGGCTGCGACCAACGGATTTCCCAGCCTCCCAATTGCAATAGCGGAAAACCAACCCTACCCTCAAGTGGGCCTTAAATCCGCCTTCTTAATCAAGAAAAAATCAACTTGTTCTGGCTTCGTCCCCGGATTGGGACTCTGATAAGGCCTTTGATCAACATGCACAAATCCCAATTTCTTTAAAACTTGTTGCGATGCCTTGTGCTCTGGATCTGTTATCGCGCAAACTTCCAACAGTCCCAGTTGAAAAAATGCCATTTGTAATAATCGGGCGCCGCCTTCAGTTGCGTAGCCGTTTCCCCAGAATTTCTTTTTTAGGCGATAACCTAATTCAATATCCGGGTAGCCCGGTAGGGGTTTTAGAGCGAACCATCCAATTGTTTCCCGGGTTTCTTTGTCTTCGGCGACCCATAATCCGTAGTTGGACTTGTTCCATTCTTTATTTCTGTCCATGATTCGGGCTAAGGTGGCTTTTACTTCTTCCATGTTTTTTGCGCGGCGGGTTTCCACAAATTTCATTACGGCGGGATCCCCGTCTAAATCGTAGAGAAAATTTTGATCAAAGATTGTTAACGGGCGAAAACCCATTCGGAAAGATTCAAAACTGTAATTCATATGTTACAGACCTTGCCTTTCTACCATCTGGAAAAACTTACTTTCGTTAGTACTCGGTGAGCAAATACGTTTAGTAAAATACAAAAAACCAATACCAATAGTGCCGAAGGCAGTACTTCCATGTCTGCTGAACCCAACATACTAAAGCGTAAGCCGTTAATAAAATAAAATAGCGGATTTAATAAACAGATGTTTTGCCAGAAAGGTGGCAACTGGGTGATCGGAATAAATACTCCACCTAAATATGTAAGCGGTAAAATCACAAAGGTAGAAATGGCGCTGAGCTGATCAAATGTTTTTGCCCAGAAGGCTGCCATTAGACCAGCTTGTCCGAAAACTAATCCACCCATAATCACAAAATATATAAGCCAAAGTGGATGTTCAGGTAATAAAAGTTCGCCGTACTTTGCGATGTAAAAAGCTTCTCCGACTAAAAGTGTCGTGACCGCTACCATTCCGCCCCGAACAACTGAAGCCAAACTCATTGCCCAAATAATTTGGGACCGGCTTAAGGGCACTATTCCCAAGTCTTCAATGTCTCCGGTAAATTTACTAGATACTAATGAGGAAGAAGAATTCTGAAATGCATTGTTCATTAAACCCATCATCATCAAACCTGGAATTAAAAATGCCAAGTACCGCCCACCCGTTAATTCCACGTGCTGGCCTAACGAAACTCCGAAAATTAATAAATACAGGCTGGCACTGATCACCGGTGTGAGTACGGTTTGCACTAATACTTTAAAAAACCGGTGGCATTCTCTTTTAAATAGAAAAATAAAACCCGTCATGTGCTTAACACCTTTACGAAAGCCTCTTCTAAAGTCCCTTCCGTTGTAATTAAATTATGGACTTCATCTAAAGAAATTCCCTTTTCCCTTAAGGCTTTTCCCAAACTTTCATCTTTGTTTAAAAGAAAATTTACCTTTCGGCCGTCTTGGGTAATTAACTCTACCTTTTTCTGAGTCAGCTGCGCGATGATTTCTTTGGTATCGCCAACGTATTTTAACTCTCCTTTATTTATTATTCCTACCCGGTCACATAAAGCTTCCGCTTCTTGAAGATAATGGGTGGTAAGAACAATGCTAACGCCTTCCTTTTGAAGCTCGCGAACAAAGGCCCAAAGCTGAGTGCGAAGTTCTACGTCTACGCCGGCGGTGGGTTCGTCCAGCAATAATATTTTTGGAGAATGTACTAATGCTTTGGCAATCATCATCCGGCGTTTCATTCCACCCGATAACTGCCGCATTAATTTATGTTTGTGTTCCGTTAATTTTAGTCTTTGTAACAAGTGTTGGATTCGTGCGGAGTTTTCTTTTATTCCGTAGTAACCTGAATGATATTTTAAAATTTCTTCTAAATTAAAAAAGCCGCTGGAAACAACTTCCTGGGGAACCACGCCGATTTGCGTTTTAGTGGCTTTTGCATTTTGAGTAACGGATTGTCCAAAGACACGAACGTCACCGGAGGTCGGTTTTTCTAAGGTGGTGATAATTGAAATTAAAGTGGTTTTTCCGGCCCCATTAGGACCGAGCAGTCCAAAGATTTCTCCGGGACGGACATCGAATGTTATCCCCTTTAGTGCATCAACGGGACTTGAACTATGGGTTTGGTACGTCTTTACCAGTGATTCTATGGACAAAGCCTGCATCTATTACCATCCAAACATTGTTAAGTTCAAAATAATCGTACTCTTGGATTTAGGGGGATTCAACCCCGCTAAACCTGTGGCCAAAAGCTGAAATAGTAAATATGTTTAAAAAAGAGGACGATGAATGCATAAAAATCCTGTCTCCATAAATTGCGGTTTGAAACTTACTATCATTTCCGTCGTGTTCGGAATCGCTATGGTCTTTTTTGTTCCTTGTTCAGCAATCGCGATTGAAAGAATCAATACTCGAACTGAAATGGCCGCCCAAATAAAAGCTACTGCTCTCCGCTATTTTTTAGAGAACGCACACCCGGTTACAGGATTAGTACGTGACAAGGCCCAGAATTTTTCGCCCACCACTGCTGCTAATGATGTGGCATCAATGGCAGCTACCGGATTCGGGCTGGCAATTGTTTCCCATGCCAGTTTAGAAAATAAAATTCCCCGCGAAAAAGCATTAACTTACGTGAAAAAGACCCTGAAATTTTCTTTGGCAAACGTTCCCAGGCATCGAGGTTGGTTTCTTCATTGGGTAAATTGGAACACTGGTAAACGGACTTGGGATAGCGAGTACTCCACAATTGATACGGCCCTTTTCGTTGCGGGTGCACTTTACGCCGTTGAAGTGTTTCAAGATCAAGAACTTCGTGATCTTGTATTTAAAATTTATGATGAAATGGATTTCTTTGCCTTCTTAACAGACGACGGTAAAAAGCCCAATAAGAAAACTTTGAGTCTATCTTACCGACCTGAGAGTGGTTACTCGAGTTACCAGTGGCAGATCTATAGTGAGCATATGATTTTGCTTATCTTGGGAATTGGAAAACTAAATAATCCCCTTCCCGTTCAGACTTGGACAGCGTGGAACCGGTTAAATCTGCCGATGAATTTAAATTTAGAGATGGCAATGGGTTACCCGCTCCCGTTATTCATTCATCAATACAGCCACTTGTTTTTTGATTTCAGAAAAATGAACGATGGCTTTCCAAATTATTTTCAAAACTCCGTTAAGGTTTCCCAAAAACATCGGTTAATGGCTAATGGGTCGGGATCGACAGAAACGTTCCGGGCAGGCTTTTGGGGACTGAGTGCCGGCGAAGATGTTTCAGGATACGCAGTATATAGTCCACTTCAACCTAATGCCACCGTCTGCATCGGTTGCGCGATTGGTTCGGCAATGTTTATTCGAAATGAAGTGCTGAATGACGCTTTAAAATGGCACAATGGAATTTTTGGAAATCGAATTTGGGGTCGGTACGGTTTCGTGGACAGCATTAACCTGGAACAAAAATGGTTTTCACCAATGGTTTTGGGAATTACAGTCGGCCCGGCCTATATGAGTGTTGCAAACACTGAAGCGAATCCGTTTTGGGATAAATATATGAAGAATCCAGCTTTTACTCGGGCCCTGCAGAGAATTCAAAAAAACCGCTAGGCAAATCAGGACGATTTATAACAGTGACGCCCCGAAATCCCTCTCTCATTTTGTATACTTAGGTACGCCTGTTAAAATTATTGAAGATGCACAATCTCTATGCACCTACGCGCCAGGTCGTGTAACCGGCAATCAACTGGATATCATTAATTTACGAATGATTCGTCAGTGAAGTCTAAACTTATTTTAGAGGCTAAAATAGTGAGTGCAATGGATTCTGCCACTTCTAAACCAAAAGTTTTACTTGTCGATGACAAGCCGGAAAATCTTTTAGCTTTATCCGTACTTTTAAAACCACTGCAATATGAACTTATCGAAGCAAGTTCTGGCCGCGAAGCTTTGCAGTATTTAGAAAATAACACGGTTGCCGTTATCGTTTTGGACGTGCAAATGCCAATTATGGATGGTTTTGAATCCGCGCGAAGAATGCGGATTAATCCTTTGTCTGCCACGACACCCATCCTTTTTGTGACGGCACTAGATCGCGACGATAAATATATCGAACGCGCTTACGAACTAGGCGGTACTGATTTTATTACAAAGCCTATTAACGAAAACATCTTAATTTCGAAAATTAAATTTTTCGTGGAGCTATTTGAAAAAACCGCTCAATTGCAAATACAAAGTCTGATCTTGCGGGATTCGGCCGAACAAGAGCGTGCTATTCTTTTAGAAAATTCTTTAGATGCCGTGGTTGGTGCTGACGCCGAAAATAAAGTTGTTTATTGGAATAAACACGCAGAATTGATTTTTGGCTGGAAAAAAGAAGAAGTTCTCGGCCATGATATGGCCGATTTGATTGTTCCGGAATCCTACCGGGAACATCACCGCCGGGGAATGAACAGATTTCTTACGACTGGAATTGCTAAGATTCAAAATCAACGTATCGAAGTACCCGCCTTAAGAAAAGGTGGCGAAGAATTTCCGGTTGAGTTAACGGTCACTTCCATCAAGACAACGGAAGGCTTTCGTTTCTATTCATTCGTCAGGGATATCACCGAGAAAGTAATTGCACGCCGGGCAGACACTGAATTAAAAACTCAAAAAGATTTATTACTATCCATTACCAATAATGCTGCTTCGTCGCTTTTCATGATGGATCAACATAGTCACCCGATATTTATGAATCCGGCGGCGGAAAAACTGACCGGCTATACCTTAGATGAAATCAAAGACGAACCATTGCATTTTGCCATTCATTATAAAAAACCGGATGGATCGCCCTATCCGATTGAAGAATGCCCGATTGATAATGCCAAAACGCAAATCAAAACTCTTCAAAGTGAAGATATGTTTTCAGATAAAAACGGACGCCTTTTTCCGGTCTCTTATTCCGTTGCACCGATTGAATTGGGAAACGGCAGAATCGGATCTGTTCTGGAGTTTCGGGATATATCTGAACAAAAACGGGCTGAGTCAGAATTATTGGCGGCAAAGAATGAAGCCGAAAGAGCGAATAAACTGAAATCCGCGTTTCTTGCAAACATGTCCCACGAGATTCGAACTCCATTGGGTGCGATGTTGGGCTTTGCCGATCTGTTGCGAGATCCAGGATTATCGAAAACCGAGCACGCTAATTACATCGATATCCTGACCCGCAACGGAGAACAACTTTCCGTAATTATTAACGACATCCTTGATCTGTCAAAAGTTGAAGCCGGGCACTTAACTTTGGAATACACAAAGACCCATCCTGATGAAATTGCCACTGACGTCGTTTCACTTTTACAAGTAAAAGCGAAAGAAAAAGATCTGGCATTAGAATTTAATATGGACCCAGGTACGCCGAAAACTATTGTGACCGATCCAGTTCGCCTTCGACAGATATTATTAAATATCGTTGGCAATTCGATAAAGTTTACGCAATTTGGATCTGTTAAAGTGACTTCCTATGGCTGTAAAAACGAAGCAGGCCGGCCAAGCGTGTGCTTTGAAATTGCGGATACGGGTATTGGTATTCCTGCTGATCAAGTGGACCGCGTGTTTGAAATGTTCGTCCAAGCCGATGTTTCAATGACCCGCAAATTTGGAGGCACGGGTTTAGGTTTAGCTCTGTCTCGCCGGTTAGCACGTTCATTGGGTGGAAATGTGGAAGTTTCTAAAACCGTCGCGGGAAAAGGGACTACATTTTTAATAACCATCGAAAATCAATCAGCGCGTGAAAATACAGAATCAGTTATTCCTACTGAGCAACCCGCACCTTCGCAAACCTGGGCCGAAAATGAACTTGAAGGCATCAGCGTTTTGGTCGTAGACGATGCTCCGGACAACCAGCAATTAATTTGGCATTTTTTAAACCGGCACGGCGCGATCGTTGATTCCGCTGAAAATGGTTTAGTTGGATATCGCAAAGCCCTTGCCGGAAATTATGATATTGTGCTGATGGATATTCAAATGCCCGAAATGGATGGCTATACCGCAACTGAAAAATTACGAGTTGCGGGATTTCAAAAACCGATAATTGCTTTAACTGCGCATGCGATGACGGAAGTTAGAAAAAAATGCATGAACGTCGGCTGCACGGATCATCTGTCGAAGCCAATTAATTTCCAACAGCTGATCGGCACTATTTCTAAATATACCGAGAAAAGACCATCCGACCGGTCGTTGTCTAACCCACCCCTTTAAGATTACAATTTCCGTCCATTCTTATTTTGAGACACTCTATCAAGCATAGGTTTAAGTATATGCGGAACTGCTTTTGCTCTTAGTAATTGCCAAAGCATTATCATTTACCGAGGAACCGCTGAAGTGTTTAATTTAAATCTGGTACTTAAAAATTTATTTCCGGTATTAATTTTGGTAGCGCCCGTATGGGGACAAGCTCAATCCGCGTGTAATCAGGCCCTGTTAAAATCGGATAGCTCACTGGAAGTAAGTAATTTTACTCTAGAACAAATTGCAAAGACAGACCGCGTGCTAAGAAGCGATCTTCCGGGATTTGAAACCAAACGTCCACTTTGGCTTTACGCTGAAACATTACCACTCTTCTGGGAATTCTTTGCCCCAAAGGCCGGTGGGAAAATTCACTGGTTAAATGTTGGCGGCGGGGCGT
The DNA here is from genome assembly GCA_040384405.1 of Bdellovibrionota bacterium. Classification (GTDB taxonomy): domain Bacteria; phylum Bdellovibrionota; class Bdellovibrionia; order Bdellovibrionales; family Bdellovibrionaceae; genus JAZKJI01. The sequence continues at coordinate 6,795 of JAZKJI010000218.1, read as the reverse complement.
TGGTAGCTGAAGGGCAGTTCTTAAAAAAATACGGAACCAAAGACACTTCGGTGACGAGTATTAATGTTGAAACTCCAAGGGAAAATGCGGCCGGTGAAATCGATACTATTTTACGCAATCGCAATTTAGATCCTTCACTTTTCACCCATCTGTCAGGTCGTAAACTTCGGGAAATCCCTAATGAAGAACTAGCTGGAATCACCGGCGCTACTGATTTACAAAGTGCAATGGTGTACTCTGAAAGGCCGGATTTGGAATTGCAGAAATTTAGCGAAATCTTGCCGGAAGGAGCCCCGCTTATTTTCTTCGTTCCGAAAAAATATTCAATGGGTCTGCGGGATAAGGCAAAGGGATCTTCGGGTTATGACTCGACCATCACCGAGAGAGAGTACGATCAAGCTTATCCTGACGGTATTTTGGAATACTTAAAAGCCGTTAAAGGATTCGAGATGGTAAAAACCAAGGTTGTGGATCTCAATGGCACACCTGGTTTTGGGATTGCGCTTAAAAGAACTAGTGATAAATTTTTCGCTCCATCACTGGAATTAGACTATTTTACGGATTCCCGCCCACCGGTGCGCGGATTTTTATGGGATAGGAAAACCTATGGCAAAAAGTTTTTAGGAATTTTTTAATTTCATAGGGCTAACGATCAACAATTTACCGATTTAAATTTAAAGCTTGTGAAGTAAAGCATCCCACCACTGTTTAATTGGTGAAGGATTTGCGGCCTCTATTTCTTGCTCGATGGCCGCTGCGTCTCGCATCGCCTTGGCTAAATCAGCTTTTGCCATTGCATGGTCATTAAGCTTTTTTAAAATATCTTTTTCTTCGGGGACAACAACCCCGTCGGCATGGCAAAGAAGACGCGTGATATAGACTAGGTGGCCCCGGGCACGCGGCTCGGTAATTAATGGAATGATGGAATCTAAAGGTGCTGGCTGCATTAGCTCTTTTGCCAACGTCTTTTTTTGGTCATCAGTAAAGTTTTGTTTAGCGATCCATTGCGAAAGAAAGTTTCTTTCCGCATCTGCTAGTTTTCCGTCTGCGTAGGCTACCGCGAAAGCAGCCCGCCATAGTTGAAATTGGGAATCAGATGTATTTATCATGACTCAACGATAACAATTGTTCAGCGAAGATCAACTGGGAATTCTTTCCTTTTAGTTAGCGCGAAGAACTTCAGTGCCTCCCTGGCTTATGGTCTGGCTCACACCCTTCTTGCATATTTAAACAGGTAACGGTCGCATAACTTAACGGTTCCCTTTCATTTTGAATTAAGGGCCGAACCGTCAGCGTTATTCGGCACTTTGCATAGGGTCTAAACACCCGAGGTAGGTAAAACGTGAAAAAGATAACTGTAGCTTATACTTTACTGATCACGACACTATTCGCAATGGCAACTTGGGCCGAAAGCCCAACTGATGGATTACTTCCTGAAATTAAAAATTTAATACATAAAAATTTAAGGTTATCCCAAACTTCCCGGCCCGGAGACTATCACAGTGAATTTGAAAACAATACGGTCGTGCATGTTTATGGAGATAAATTAGTATTAGGACGCATGAAATGGGGCATCGAACTTAGCAAACGGCACTATGGCCAACGGGACTATCGCTCGACTCCGATTACAATTCCATTAAATGCTCTTAGACAAACCGGCACTACAGAAACAGAAATTAGTCCCGGGGTTTCTATCCGTACACGAGTCGAGAAATCAGAAAAAGGAATTAATATCCGCCAAGAAACATTCCAAACAAATGGATCTTTGTCAGTGACACTGGAATCGGTGCGAGTAAATCTAACTGGCGATACGGCGGAAATTCGCATGACAAAGTCTGGGCGTGATGAAGAGTATATTCGTTCGTCTGCAAAGTTCGGAGTAATGGCTAAAAGCGTTCATACACAAGAACCGATTATCGCTGAAGTCGCAAAACTAATCGGAAATAACCTGGAAACTACGAACGTTAATAGAACCGGGTCTTTTCACAGTGAACTTGCTGGAAAACCTGAGATTGAAATTGAAAAGGGACATGTTATTTTTGGAACTCAAAATTGGTATAACGACACGGGTGCCGGCTACTCCTTTCGTCGAGAATTTGGTAAGGAAAAGATTTCGATTCCGGTAGATGCCTTAACCAGATTTGGCGTTACCGAAACCATCTATCCAGATGGTGAAAAGGTCATAACTACCGTTAAAAAAGCCGGAAGCGGGGTTATTATCGAACAACAGAGAATCCTTAAAACTATGTCATTAATGCGTTACGCAGTGTCTTCACTATTCAAGCTAGATGAATCCTTTGCGGATAAACGCAAAACCTACGAAACATTAAAGATAAAAATCGAAGGATCAAATGTCGATGTTCAATTCGCTAAACAAGGCAATTGGGACGAATGGATGCGATCTGCAACTAGTTACCGTGCTCAGATTAGAGCAAAGGTTGCCTGTAACGTAGCGCTTTAGTATTCTTAAAATCAATGACTTGTAAAGTTGGACTTGGTTAAATCAATGCGGAAGCGCATTGATTTCGGCCGATCAACACCATCGAGTTTTAGCAGTGAATATTGTAGAGCTCCAGCAAATACAATTTATATACTCAAGTTCTTCAAACCCGGTTCTGGATATCGATTCCTTAATTTTGAAAAAAGGCGAAAAGGTTTTCCTTTATGGACCCAGCGGCTGTGGGAAAACGACACTTTTGGAAATTCTTTCCGGAGTCCTAGTCCCCCAAAGCGGGAAAGTATCTATTCTGCAAAAGGACCTTGCTCAAAGCACAGCTGCTGACAGAGATCAATTCCGGGGCGCCCATATTGGATACATTTTTCAAAGTTTAAATTTAATTCCGTATTTGAACGTTCAGGAAAATATTACGTTACCTCTTTATCTAAGTAAGCAACGTCGTTCAAAGGTTGCGGCATCCAATGAAGCTTCAGAATTACAAAATATTTGTACCCGCTTAGGAATTTCCAATTTGTTGCTCAAACCAGTCTCGGAATTATCAGTAGGTCAGCAACAACGGGTTGCAGTAGCCAGAGCAATGCTGGGAAAACCCAAATTGATCTTAGCTGACGAACCTACTTCCGCTCTTGATCACGACCTGCGCGAAAAATTCATTCGATTACTTTTTGAAGTTTGTTCCGAGCAACAAACAACGGTTTTATTTGTTAGTCATGACCGCACACTTTCTCCTTTATTCGACCGGTCGATCTCGTTACCCGCGATTAACAAAGTGGTGACGCGATGATTTTCTTAAGACTAGCTATCAAGTCATTGCGAAATCGAATGTTTGCTACAAGTTTGACGGCAATTTCGATCGCTTTAAGTATAACTTTGTTGTTAGCCGTTGAACGCACGAAACGTGCGGCCGAAGAAGGATTCACTCAGTCAGTCAGTCAGGTAGATCTTTTGGTCGGGGCGCGTACCGGGCCACTAAATCTAATTTTATATACGGTTTTTAATATGGGATCTGCATCCAATAACATTTCCTGGAATGCCTACCAAGAAATTAAGTCTAAGCCGGAAGTTGCCTGGACAATTCCCTATTCATTAGGCGATGGCCATAAAGGTTTTCGCGTAATTGGAACCGATGAAAACTTCTATGAGCACTACCGATTTCGTGGCGAAGAAAAACCAGAATTAGCCGAAGGCGCTCCAGCTTTAGGAATATGGGATGCGGCCATAGGGTCTACGGTAGCAAAACAATTAGGATATAAATTAGGTGATAAAATTGTTATCGATCACGGAGTAACTAAAGGTGTTGGAATTCAACACCATGATGATAAGCCTTTTCAAGTCAGCGGGATTTTAAAACCAACTGGTACTGCACTGGATGACAGTATTTATATTTCTTTGTTTGGAACCGAAGCTATGCATATCGATTGGCAATCAGGAGCTGCCCCTGACCACAATCATCACGTACCCGCCACCTCCATTAAAAAAGAAAATATGCAGATCGATCAGATCACTGCCTTTTTCTTGCGGACCAAATCCCGCGTAGAAACTTTGCGATTACAACGCGAAATTAATTCTTACGCTAAAGAACCTTTATTGGCGGTAATTCCAGGTGTGACTTTAGGTGAATTATGGCGAGGACTCAGCCAAATCGAACAGATTTTAAAAATAATTTCCTGGATGGTTATATTTGTCGGTCTTGCAGCAATGTTAAGTACACTTCTGGCGGGTCTCAATGAAAGACGCCGGGAAATGGCGATCCTTCGATCGTTAGGTGCGGGCCCTGCACGTATTACGCTTTTGATGGTGTTTGAAAGTGCTTTTTTAACTTTAATTGGAATTATCTTGGGAGTAGTTTTTAATTTGTGTGGGTTTTTTATATTACAAAATTGGCTGCAAAATGAGTTTGGGCTTTATATGGTTGGACCGGCTTTTACATCGACAGAATTTATTTATCTGTTGATTACATTTGTATTTGGTATTTTTGTTGGATTAATCCCTGCCTATAAGGCATCGAAAGCAGCTCTTAAAGATGGTCTTGCCGTAAGAGTTTAGCATCTTGAAAATCAAGGACAAGTCCCTGCCTATTTAAAAGAGTGATTATCTTTTTAACAATCTTTTTCAGAGGGAAATCCCCTTGTGAGACGGCTAAAAAATATATATTTGCGGCAATCAATTTAGAGACCTCTAACCCTGTCTAAAAGTTAACACCATTGAGACCAAGCACTATAAGGCCGATAATTAGTTAAACAAACTCTACAGGTGATTAATTTGAAAATTCCAAGTTTCAATAGTTTAAAGAACCAAAAAGTAAAGCGCACGATTCTTACATTGCTTTCGGTAATTTTTTTGCCGACCGTGTATTCCGCTTGTTCCAAATTTGAAACCAAGCAAATGCGTTCGATTAA
>JAZKJI010000218.1:0-1928 GCA_040384405.1 Bdellovibrionota bacterium | reverse complement strand
ATTCGCTTCAACTTTCAAATGGTGCACCGTTGACGCCTGCACCGGCTCCCCAACCTGTGCCATCGCCTGTCCCCGCAAGTACTCCGGTTCCAATTTTGACTGGTCCACCGAATGTAAATATCGCTTCCCAGTGTACGCCCAGTGTGGCGCGCGGATCTTCAAATGAAAGTGTACGAAAATTAACTAAACTTGAACTCCTTCGCACGTTACAAGACTTGGCAGATAATATTTGGGAATTTTCAAGCATTGGACTTTACAATGCATATCCTTACACACCTTATGATGGCCAAGATAAACTTCAATTGGCGTTTAATAATTATCCTGATGAATTTGCTAGAATTCCCGGTGAAGATTTTGAACATCTTCACGGCGCCGAACAGGTCAGTGCTTGGATAGATGCATCTGATTCGTTCGCTAGTAAATTTTTGGCGTTGAATCGACAAGCCAACTTCCTAAGTGAAGGATGTCGCACTTCCACTTTATCCAGTGATTGCATAGCTGAGTTCATTACTAAATTTGGTCGGCGTGCTCTACGCCGTCCGGTGACAGAAATTGAAATGACTAGCTATAAAGCTTTGGCGACAGCTGATGCTGGATCTACTCTTCATCTCATTATTTCCCGAATGCTTCGCTCGCCCGACTTTTTATTTTTGATTGAAACTGGAACTGTCGATGATGGAACAAGAACGCGTTTAACTGATCATGAAGTTGCAAGCCGGATTTCTTATGCGACGATCGGTAGCGCACCAGATGCCGAGCTAAATACCGAAGCAGATGCTGGACGTTTGCGAAACATTACGCAAGTCGATGCCCAAGTTGCCAGATTAATGAATCACCCACGCGCGAAAGCAAAGTTCCAACAGTTTTTCTCGGACTGGTTAAAATTAGCGGATGTGAAGAATCCAAACAATGCGTATGCCAATTACGAAATGTTGTTGGATTATAAGGACGCTACATTTACCGGATATACATCCAACCGCATGGACCAACTTTACCGAACAGAGACTCAAGACTTCTTAGCGAATGTAATTTGGAACCGCCGCGGATCTTTTAAAGAATTAATGACTTTAAGAAAAGCTTATCCACGTGAGATCAGAACTGCAAAAGTATACCGAGCGGCTTTAAATCCCCCTTCACTCTATGATATCTACAACGCAGATCTAACTTTGAATGGCGTTGTACAGGAATACGATGCTCCTAATCACCCCGGACTCCTCACTCGTGCGGCGATGTTAAGTAGCGTAAGCCCAGTGCCAAACGCAATCCTACGCGGAGTCGGAATTAAACGAAGAATTCTTTGCGATACAATTCCAAGTCCGGACTTTTCTATTGTCGCAAATCGTGTGGCAGAATTAAATGCCCTGGATGAAACCCACGCGAATTTTCCTAATTACGAAGCTGTGACTAAGTTAACAAGCTCGACCGCTTGTTTGGCTTGCCACTCGGCAATCAACCCCGTTGGATTTTTATTCGAAACTTATAGTCCACTGGGAACCAAGTACCCAGTCCAAAACGTTGTCGTACCATCTTTCGAGTTAGATACTATATATAGGGCTTTCAACTTACCAAAGCCATCCCCGCCACCAGGAGTTTACGGAGTATTGCTGGTACAATACCCGCTTCCACCGGCGCAAAAAGTATTTATTGAAAATGGCCTTCCCGACACTTTTGCAAATTCAGATGAGTTTATTAATGCAATTAGCGACAGCAAAAGAGCACGCGCATGCATGGAAGTCAGATTATTCCGGCATTTGCAACGACGGATGGAAACAGTCGCAGACTCTTGTTCCTTGGCCGAAGCCGGCACCGTCTTAAATCAAAATCTTTCGGTCCTACAAGCGTTTACAAGATCGATCGCCAATGAAGATATTTTCTGGAGGAAATCAAAATGATTTACAACCGGCAATCCCGAAGAGCATTCTTACGCG
>JAZKJI010000217.1:1053-8180 GCA_040384405.1 Bdellovibrionota bacterium | reverse complement strand
TCACTATTTTCATGATCTTTGGAAGTAATAGACCTTGCGTACCGGGTATCAAGAACCGCTGCATAACGACCTTGCGTCCAAAGTTCATATTGAAAAGCGAGCTCTAATCCGTAGGTTGTTCCATCGCGGGCCGAAGTATCGATGATAGCTGTAGATGAATGATCGTTTTTAACGGTTGAGTAATCTCCGATGGGATAAGACGAGTAGAACCCTAAGGAAGTTGAAATATAGGAAGTTAACCAACGGCGGTAACCCATTACGATATGAACTTGTCCCGTTTTTTCGGCCAAGTACTTTAGATCCTTTTCACGAACGTAAAGCTTATTCATATAAAACATCGCGATCTCTAGGCTTCCTTTGCTGTTAATATCGCCAATCGCCATTAACCCCACGCCACCAAAATAGGGGGAGGTTACCCCAGAGGATGCATTTTCGAAATTAGTTTTATAAACATACGGGCCCAACACCGCCGATACATTGCCTTCTTCAGGTGTATAGGCGTAAGTTGAAGGAGTGATGAAAAGGGATGAGTAGATTAACAAACTTATGAAGACCTTCATGCGAAGAGAGTAAGATTTGACCCAGAAAATTCAATCAATTTCTTTTTCTAAAAAGTTGGCAAATCTTTTGGTGGGCCGCTGGAGCTCTCACTTCGGCGTTCTCATGGTAATTTTTGGTACGGTATTTCAAGCGGCCGCTTTACCTGGCGTAGAGCCAAAACCAGTCGATCAGGACACCCAATCCGTTGAAGACAAGCTAATCGAGAAGAATATCGAAGTTTCCGAGTGGTTTGACAGTGTGGCCGAGAAAATGGATTTGTATTTGGCCGGTGGTAAAAAACTGACACGGTTGCCAAACGAAACAAATGTGACAGTAACGAATTCCACTTATGCGGTAGAGCGCCAACCAGTGATAAACGTCAGTAATATCGGAATTAATTTGCGGCTTCCAAACGTAGAGCATTATTGGAACTTAAAATTTACTTCCTATGATGAAAGTAAAGAGCGTGGGGTCAAGGATACCCATTTAGCGCAAGCTCCCAAAAAGAAAAATTACGGTGCCACCGTCGGATTGTTTAAAAAATTGGGGAATGTTCGCACGTCCTTCCGCCCTCGGGTTGATTTACAAGATCCAATCAAAGTTTCCCATTCCCTAGCATTTGAGAGTGTGGCTGACCAAAAAGGTTTCGAGCTTCATCCGAAGTTAGAATTTTTCGCCAACGGTGATCAGGGGACTGGGATATTTCAAGGGATCAATTTAAATTTCACTCTTTCTAAAATTTGGTCACTTTCATTGATTAACGAGGGCGAGTACGAAAATAATAGCCATCTTTACAGCGTGGTTAATGGGGCAGCGTTAGGGCAATCGTTAAATAAAAAATCGTCTCTTTCTTATGGATTTTTCTTAAGCTCTAACAATAAACCTCAATATTGCTTGCAGGCTTACACATTTTCACTTGGCCTTAGTCATAATTTGTACCGAAAGATCTTAGATATTTCTTTAGTGCCTCAAATTACTTTGCCGCGTTCAAACAATTTTGGACCTGTCGGAAGTATTTCATTTAACGTTAATATAAATTTTTAGTTTTGCCTTTTTGAATAACTGGATTAAATACTTATTTTACTGGAGGCACCGTGGATCATGAACGCCTACAAAGACTAAGAAACATCGGTAAACTATTAGATTCCCAATTCCAGGGTCCCGGTGGGTTTCGTTTCGGATTAGACGCAATACTAGGACTTATTCCCTTCGTCGGTGATTTCGTCACCTCAGCAGCATCTCTCTACATTATTGCCGAGGCGGGGGCCTTAGGCGCTTCGGTATCCACATTAGTAAGAATGGCATTCAACGTTGCAGTGGAAAATATTGTGGATATGGTACCACTACTGGGAAATATTTTCGATTTCGTTTGGAAAGCGAATAACAAGAACATCGCTTTGCTGGAAAAACACATTCATAATCCGAGAGCGGTGAAGGTTGAATCGAGAATTTTCGTCACGGTGATAATTTTGGTTTTGATTGGGTTTTTTGTATTAACAGCGGTGTTGGCTTTTTATGTACTTCGATATTTTTATGATTTGATTGTAGGGATGAATTTATTTGGCGGCGGGTGGTAATTTTTTTATCACAACTTTTTTTGAAGATGGGCATTCTTGGCCTTGGTTGCGAGTTCGTTCGTTGGCCGCAGCCGAAGCCGTTCGTCGCACCCGTTCCCGTCCCGTTTGCCGTACCGTTTTTCGGTTGAATCCTCGATGGCTCTCTTGAATACTTTCAAAGTCTTCCTTTTATTTTGGCGATCATTGAGTTCCTACTTTTTTAAATTTAGAGAAATTTTTAATTATCTTAGCTAGATATCAAGAGCCGGGAAAAATTTAATGCATCGTTTCTGGAGCGCTCAGGTTTTTCTATGTGTTCTGCCATCGAGATTAAAAAACTCCCACGAATTAGATTTAGATTCGCAAATTAAAAGCTAAATCCGAATTAATCCCCAAAAAGTTCGGAAAACGAATCGGTAAACGGTACGAAAAACGGGACGGAAACGGGTGCGACGAACGGTTTTGGCTGCGGTCAACCGATTGGTTTCGAGCTGAACATAATTTCTTCCCCGAAGGTCCAGACTTTAAAAAATCTTCCCCCCAAATTTTGACTTACACATAATTTACACATAGCCTGAATTCACGAATCCGACACCACAACGAGGTAAAAAATGGATGTTTTACAGATTTTCGAAAGCTTAAATAACGACACAACTTTTTTCGAAACTCCAGAGGAGGAATCACGTCCCAGCACAAGCGGATTAAGAGACTTTAGAGCCCATGGTTACAGAAAAATGGATGGAAGTGACCGTCGGCATTTGGACCAAGACAGGATCAAACCTGAAGGTCTGTGGGGAGTGATCCAGGACCTGGTGAAAAACACAAAAAAATCAGAACCAACGGGTATTCAAAGATTAAAACACATTGAAAAAAAGAAGCCATCCTTTGGTTTTTACGAAATTGAAGATGTTATGGAGTACTTAATAAAAGCTTCCCATAAAATTAAAGATGAATCTGAAAGAGACATTGTCCAAGGGGGATTAATGTATCTGGATGATCAGTTGGAAACTCCGAAGTACCAAAGAAATCAAACCGGAATCAGATCTGCGTGGCACGAGATCTATCCGTTTCTTAAAAAACATAAGTTAGTCGATGTATTTCCTGAAGGCTCTTGGTCCCGCGAACGAATTATGACTTTTTTGCTTGGTCATTATTAGTATCTCATGAACTACCTGCTAGGGCGCTCTGCGATAGCGCCTTACAGCGGGCGGGTTTCTGTTAACCCATCTTGCACGTGAATAATTTCTTTCTCACTGTTTATCAGATAAATATCGACGTGTTGTTCATCACCAAGCGGAACTGCAATTAACATTTCAAATCCTTCTTGAGTAGCTGTACAACCATTTGGACAAAGTCGGGCATAGTCTTGCAATTTTATTTTTTCCGTCACTTCGTCGTATTGATATTTCTCTCTTGTTTCTTCCATTTCTTCGCCGATAAAAATATCGGTATCCATTCTGGAAGTTTCCTCTGGTAAATCATCCGTTGCATTGCTCTCGGGCGGTATCGAACCTATTAAAAAGCCCAGTTTAAAATCCAAAGTTGCTTTGGGTGGAGTCCAACCCAAAGATTTTAAATCAGTTGTGTATCTACCGAATTCAGCGAAGTAAGCTTGTTGACTGGTATAGACCGCTGCCAAAGCAGTTTTTGCATTTGATCTGATTTCATTAATCTCTTCAGCGCTTAATTTTTTATTGAAACTTGAGCCAGCTGTATCGACAAGTTGCTCGGCCGGATTGGATTTTTTATTTTCCTGCTCTGACTTAGGGGTGGTGGACATTTCGCTTTGAGCATCTGCGGCAGACACTTCTTCAGCTTCTGGAAGATCATTAGAACGTTGCTGGCGAACAAACATAAAAATAATTAACACCAAAATTACAAAGATGAGGATGAGGGTCCGTTTTGGAGGAAGTTGATACTTCATAGAGCCATCCTAACCGATCCAGTTGACTAGGACTAGGCCCAATCATTAGATTGGCCATATGAAATATTCATTTTTACTTCCAATTATCTTCATTTTTTCAAGTTTAACCAATTCTGCACAGGCCGCTAACTGGAGCGACGATCTTAAAGCAAAGGTTGACGCAAAAGTCGCCCAGCATTTTAAAAATAAAAGCCGGGTTGGATTAGTTGTGGGAGTAATGAAAGATAATAAAATTGAAATTTGGAATTACGGTGAAAAGTCAGTTGGACAGAGTAACTTCGTAACACCCGGAACTTATTTCGAGATCGGTTCCATCACGAAAACTTATACGGCCACTTTGCTAGCCTTGGAAGTTGGGCGGAAGACTGTAAAACTGGAAGATCCAGTTTCTTTATTATGGCCAGAGCTTGCCGGAACTTTTGCAGGTCAAATTACTTTAGAGCAACTTTCCACTCATCACTCTGGTTTACCGCGCATGCCAGATAACTTCTTTAGCACTGATCCCTTAAATCCTTACAAAGATTATGACGCTGCTAAGATGTTTGAATTCCTTAAAGGATATAATCCGCAAACCGAAGGGCCGTATCCGTTTGAGTATTCAAATATCGGGGTTGGGTTATTGGGATATTTGTTATCGGAAAAACTTCATCAACAAAGCTATGGCGATTACTTAAAACAAAATTTGTTACACCCGATGGGGCTGGTTTATACGAAGACGGAGTTTGCAGGAAATGATTTAGATACGGCAGCTCGTGGCCACGATGGTTTTCTGACGGAAGTACCGTACTGGGACTTAAATGTTCTTGCTGGTGCTGGCCAAATAAAATCCACCATGGCTGATATTATGAAATATGGAATTGCAAATCTTCACGCGGATAATTCCGAACTAGGAAACGCCATGAAGCTGACACAAACTCCAAGGGCCAATACAAATTCTGAAACTGCAAAAATGGGATTGGGTTGGATGATCGTCAAATCTGGGACGCATACATTTTCTACTCATTCTGGTGGGACTGGTGGTTTTAGTTCGAATATAATCATCGATCGTGAGCAAAAAATTGTGGCGGCTGTGTTATCTAATACTGATAATCCGACCGATTGTATTCTTGCACCTGTTTTTGACTTACCTTGTGAGATTCCTGAATATGTAACTGTTTCAGAGGAAAATCAAAATCACTACGTAGGTTACTACTGGTCTGAAAAACTGCAAACGGAAGCAACGATCTCTTTGAAGAATGGATTTTTGGGAATTCAAGTTGGACAACAGCCGATGCTTCGAATGTGGCCAGTAACGGAAGCAAAATTTAAAATTTTAGTGCCTGATGTAACAATTAAGTTCGTACAGGCCTGCGGAATATCCCACTTCACTGCGACCCAAGATGGCCAGACCTACGAATTCGTCGGCGCGAAAAAGAAATGAAATCAAAAGCGGTACCTGCACTTTCAGTTTTAGATCTGAGTCCGGTGCGCAAAGGGTTTACCGCTGCCGATGCCTTACAAGATACTTTAAAGCTTGCGAAGTTCGTCGATCAACTGGGATACAAAAGATATTGGTTAGCCGAGCATCATGATATGGGCGGCATTGCCTGCACGAGCCCCGAAATTATTATTCCTCACGTAGCAAATGTGACAAGTAACATAAGAGTTGGTTCCGGCGGAATCATGTTACCCAACCATTCCGCACTTAAAGTTGCCGAGAATTTCAGAACCTTGGAAGCGTTTCACCCCGGTCGCATTGATCTGGGATTAGGCCGGGCACCGGGAACAAACGGAAGAACTGCAATTGCATTAAGAGGCAAGGGCGAGCGTCTATCAGCCGATAATTTCCCAGAGCAAGTTGCGGATCTAACAAGTTTCTTAACTGACAATTTTGCGGATGATCATCCGTATAAAAATATCCACGCTCTTCCGGGTGGGGTGGGTTTACCAGAACTCTGGATTTTAGGAAGCAGTGATTGGGGTGCAACTTTTGCGGGCCAAGCGGGATTTCCCTATTCGTTTGCTCAACATTTTTCACCTGCCGCGGCCAGAGATATTTTAAAGGTTTACCGTCAACACTTTGAACCTTCACCGCTTTTAGAAAAACCCCGAGCAATGGTTTGTGTTCGTGCGATTTGTGCTGATACTGATACCGAAGCTCAAGATTTAGCAATGTCGGGTGAATATACTTTTTTTCGTTTAAGGCAAACGGGTAAGAGTGAACCATTACCTTCAGTCGAAGAAATTAAGTCCATGGGCTTAATCAAAGATGATTGGTTACAAATAAAATCCTATAGCATGGCAAACTTTGTAGGATCGCAAGAAACTCTGCGATCTCAGATCACCAAGTTCGCGGAAGATTGTCAGCTTGATGAACTGATGGTATTAACCATGGTTTACGACCAGAAAGCTCGCCAACATTCATATAAGCTTTTAGCGGATTTATTTATCTAGCGATGCATATTCGAGCTACGGCGTGTATCCTGTGTATTCCCTGAACAATCCACCCGCCATGATAGCGGTCGACTCGTCAGATCCGTTGTTATTCAAAATCACAAGACCAAATTGACGTCCCTTAACATTAAAAATTAAAACGTGGTTACGAATGGCAACTGTATAAGCAGAACCATTTGGGTTTGTAGTTAAACCTGTCTCTGGATTTTCCGTTGGACCATCATAGGTACCAGTTTTTCCACCGACGTAAATTGAAGACGGAATATATTTTCTGCCGCGGCTAATTCCGGTGCGGCATGTGTGCATCAACTTCCAAAGAGTCTCGGCACCCGAATATTCATTCATGTAAGTGTCGTACAAAAACTCGGCCGTTTCAAAAGCAGTAAGTTCATTGCCGTGGATGTTACCCAGATAACCCTGCCATCCGCGCGTTGCCGGATAACCCATTTTCTGAGTGAAAGCTTGTACGGTAGAGCGGCCAACGTTGGCATTACCATTTCCAATTTGCGTTTGAAGATTTGTCCAAGCGGTGTTCGACGAAACAACAAGCATGTCTGCCATCAGCTGCCTTTGCGAAGCACTTAATCCTCCAGCTTGTTTATCCAGAAGTGTCGCGCCCACAAAAATCTTTGATGATGAAGCCCCGAAAACTTTGCGATTAGAAGCCAAGCTCT
>JAZKJI010000217.1:0-1043 GCA_040384405.1 Bdellovibrionota bacterium | reverse complement strand
CAATCACACGATGCTCATCTAAATCCATCATCACCCATTGAAGCTTATGATTTGGATCAGATTTGGTCGCAGCTTTTAAATTCGCGTAAGAAGTTTTCAAAGCCGCGGTGAATGTGTTCCCGGCACCTTTAGCTAAAGTTAGTGCAGATCCACTGACCAAAATTTTCTTCATGTCCTTACCGTCCGGTAAGATCGTAAACGAGGTATCATTCGTAGGATTAGTTAGTGCCGTTCCGGTTTGCCCCGAAGGTACACTCTTAATTACCTCGTCTTCACTATCAGTAGAAACTGTAAATGAATCAGCCTGTGCACAAGCCATTAAATGACATGAAAATACAAATACCAGTCCATTGCGGACTAATGCAGATGGTTTCACAAGCTCCTCCATGAGCAAAAAGTGAAAGTCGAAAGGCAAACCCCGCCGACTAAAAAACTATTCTTTTATATGTAGATTTAATTCTAACCCAAAAAAAAAGGGCCACAATACTGGCCCCGGACAGAAGGAGTGAAATGAAGAAAGAACTAGGCTAGTGAAAAGGCCAAGTAAATTCGAAGAAAATTTCTAGTCGATATAAGGACGAGCCTGCTTAATGTAAACTTGCGAAGATCCAGTGTCTTGCGCGTCCACTTTGAATTCCAGGTCTAAAGCAAAGTCGTCATCATTCGCACCCATGATAGGTTTAAAGTGTAGCTGAGCTTTAGTAACTTGAAATGCAAGATCCTTAATTTGTTCGTTCGTCATAACTGGAACAGGATTATCTTGCGGTAAAACTGTTTCGTTATCGTCAGAAATATTTGAGTTCTGTAAAGTGTGAACAACATATTGCTCAACCTTTAAAGGTTCAGCCGCATTTAATAGAACCAAAACTTTCATTGGTTTAACACCCGGTTGCGGATTCGCAACGCTGTGAAGATCACCACGTTGAACTTCGATGTAAACACCTTTTCCAGAAAGACCTGCTTCATTTGCGATGTTTTTAGTAATCACAACTCCGTCAGCACCTTCCGTACCGAAAGATGGGTTCACTTGAATTCCCATTTTC
>JAZKJI010000216.1:0-3780 GCA_040384405.1 Bdellovibrionota bacterium | reverse complement strand
ATTTAGAAGATGTCTTCTTGAAGCTTACTTACGGAAACGAGGCAAGATCATGAAGAGCGCATTTGTTATCGCGAAAAAGGAAGCAAGAGCTTTTTTCACCCAACCAACTTTTTACGTTATTGCGGGTCTACTGACGGTCGTGTTTAGTTTTTTATTTATTATTGGCGTTACGCAATTTGCCCAGGTAGCCCAGTCGATGATGATGCAGCCGGGAGCTCCGGCCCAGCAGGGTAATATCCACTACGCTGTATTTTTACGTCATCTTTCCATATTAAACCTGATGCTGATCTTTGTGGTTCCGGCGTTTACGATGAAGTTATTTTCTGAAGAAAAGAAAATGCGCACGTTTGATTTATTACTTACTTGTCCGGTAAATTCCGTTGAGATCGCCATGGGAAAATTTTTAGGCGCGGCAGCGGCCGTGGGGGGTATCGTATTAATTGCGCTGATCTATCCGGTATCTAGCATAATTTTTGTTCAAAAAATTTCTTGGGCACCGCTTTTAATTTCATTCCTTGGTCTGTATCTTGTCGGTTTAGTCTATGTATCCATGAATTTGTTTTGTTCTTCCTTAACGGAAAGTATTTTAATTTCCTATATAATGTCCGTTATTCTTAACGTTTCCATTTGGTTTGTCGGTCAAGGTGTGGAAATGGTGGATGGCCAAGTCGCGCGCCAGATCTTCGAGCACATATCGTTAAATTATCATTTAGCGGGCCTTGTCGAAGGTACGATCCGCAGCCAGTCCCTTATTTTTCTTTTGTCTTTATCGGGACTATTTATCTTTCTGACCGAGCGGGTGGTTGAATCCCATCGTTGGAGGGCCTAATGAGTAAACTTGGAAAAATAAGTTTATTATTTGCGATTCTAACCTTACTAACTTTTGCCATCGCTAAATATCTTTTGGGTGTTTGGATTCCATTCTTTTGGATTCTGATCGGCCTTTTCATATTTTTTATCGGAATGATGATTTATACCGACCGAAAATTTTTAGGTGCGTTTTTTACTTTAAAGACCACAAAGCACGGTATGAATATGGGAGTTCTGATATTGCTGACATTCTCATTGTTAGCAATCGTGAACTACTTGGGAGTTCGAAAAAATCAAACCTGGGATCTATCGGCGGCCCGAAGTAATACCATCTCTGACCAATCGGTTCAGATTTTGAAAAGTTTGGACTCTGAACTTCGCGTATTGTTTTTCTATAAACGGGGTGCGGAAGGAAACGAAGAAAACCGCAAAGCATTTCGGGAAATTTTTAAAAAATACCAAGATCAAACGGATAAAATTAATTTGGATTTTTACGAAGTTAACGAACATCGTTCTTTAGCCGAGGAATACGGAGTAACCAAAGGCAGCGGAGTTGCCTTTCTTGATTATAACGGTAAACGAAATCGAATTGAAAAAGTCGACGAGCAAGAAATTACTTCTGCGTTAGTGAAAGTAACCCGGGCGAAGAATAAGAATATTTATTTCCTGGTAGGACATCGCGAACTTGATCTGGAAGAGGGAAAAGACCCAAGCGGCGCGAACCTATTTAAACTGTTTTTAGAAAATAATAGCTTTAATGTAAAAATATTGAACCTTACAACTTCGCCACAGATTCCTGAAGATGCTGATACTGTCGTAATCTTAGGTGCTTCGCAAACGATGGCCGATTACGAAGTAAAGGTCTTAGAGAAATACATGCAAACGGGCGGACAGTTATTTATTGCTCTAGAGGGCAGTAATGCAGGGTTGGATAAATTTTTAGGAACTTTGGGGATACGTCCCCAACATAATTTTATTAAGTCCAGCTACATGGGCATTGGCTTTGTCGACGGCGGCGCAATAGGAAACGAGTTTTCTCCAGAGTCGGTAGTTACAAAAAACTTTTTCGGCAAACAAGAAATTACCCGGTTCGGTTGGCCAATGGATTTAAAGGTTAGCGGACTTCCGCCGGGGATCAGTGCGGACGTATTGGTAGCAACAAACAAGGATGCCTATGCTTTTCCCACTCCAGAGGCAACCGGCACAAACTTTCCCAAAGGCCCATTTAACCTGATTATTTCCATGACCGGTAAATATCCGGGCTCAACTTTGGAAAAAGATTTCACTTTAGTTGTAGCGGGCGATGCCGAGTTTTTAAATAATACGATGCTTTACCAAAATTTGAATCGCGACGTGGGATTAGGAATTATCTCATCCCTCGCAAAAGAAGAAAATATTATTAATATCACCCCCCGCGAGGTAGAGAAAACCGAAATGAAAATTGGCTCGGTTAACCAGACCATATTTTTATTTGGGATCATATTCCCGTTACCACTTTTATTATTGGGAACGAGCTTTGCGCTTTGGTTACGGCGGCGAAATGCCTAATAAGGACGGTTAATGAAGAAGTTTCGTACAACTATTATATTTTCCGTCATAGTTCTCGCGTTGGGCCTGTACGCCTATTTTGGTGAATATCGGCAAGAAGAAAAAGAGTTAGCGGCTAAAGAACAGCAATCAAAATTGATCGATATGCCCAAAGACTCTGTCCAACACATCACACTCATTCACGGTAACGAAGAAATCGTTTTAGAAAAGGCCGATGGGGTTTGGAAAATGTTGGTTCCCGCCCAAGATCAAGCAGACAGCAGTGCTGTCGAAAACTTTTTAGACAATATAATTTCTGAACGCAGCATCGAAGTTGCCAAGGAAGGTGATAATATCGACTGGGATGATTACGGATTAGAAAGACCAATCGGAAAAATAATTTTAACCGATGGTGCCAGGAAAAATATCACGTTCCAGATCTCTGCAAAAAAGAATTTTGAAGGAAATGGTTTAATTAAGCGGGATAACGAAAACCGCGTTTTAGTTGTCAGTACGAACTTCACAGATAAAATCACACGTAAGCCAAACTCTTTCCGAGAGCGCCGATTATTCCGGGGCAAAGTCAGTGACATTACGGGAATTGAAATTAAAAACAAGTTAGGCGTAATAAAATTAAGTTTAAAAGATGGAAAATGGACCGACAATAGCGGTTCACTTTATGAGCTAGAGCAAAATCGAATTCGCGAATTCTTGACAACATTAAACGAAACAAACGCGGAAGAATTTTTACAATCGCGGTCGCCTTCGCCGACAGAACGCCAAAAATACTTTTTAAATAAACCGGTGGCGGAAGTCAGACTGCGTACAAACGCTGGCCCGTGGTTGGGAGAATTCGGGGAAAATAGCGCCCGTGAAACTTATGCTTTAACATCAAATCCTTTATACGTTGTTCGAATTCAAAATGGGGGTCTCGATAAGTTTCGGGGCTTAAGCATTATGGATTTTCGCGAACGCCGGTCAGCATTTGATTTCGCCTCTGGATCGGTGGCAATGATTAAATGGTCCAACGAAACCAAGACGACAGAATTTAAAAAGAACAATGAAAGTTGGGAACTGTTGGTTCCAGATCCGGCAATGAAAGTTAATTCCCAAAAAGTTCAAGACGTTATTGATCGGTTACGCAAAACCGAAGTGACGGCCTATCTATCTGATCAAGATCAAAAGAAATTTAAACCGGTTCGGGTAATAGAGTTACTGGATGCGGCTCCACAACCTATTTTTAAAATTGAGTTCTCTACTTTAACAAAAGTGAAAGTGAATGGAGTGGACAAGAATTTAATTTTGGCCAGATCCAGTAAGTATCCAGAAGTTTTTGGATTGGAAGAAAAATGGATTGATAATTTCGAACTCAATCTGGTCTTCGATACGCCGGCGGAAGCCGATACAGATAAAACTCAGCCAGAGGAAACGAAATGATAAAAG
>JAZKJI010000215.1:0-6048 GCA_040384405.1 Bdellovibrionota bacterium | reverse complement strand
ATGATGCAATGTTTCTGGAGCGCTCAGGTTTTTTCACCCTTAATAATTAAATGCGCAAATGAAACAAGACAATACTCAAATCTGATAAAAAAATTCATTTAGTGAATTGATCTAAAACTTTTGAAATTGATCGGAAAACCGTACGGTAAACGGGACGGGAACGGGTGCGACGAACGGCTTCGGCTGCGGACGACATAAAGGACTAGTATCGAAACCAAGTGTTGCGGGCAAAGTAAAAGACTTGCTTGAAGTCTTAAACCGCGTAATAAAAAACGCTAAGGCGCTGCCTTCACCGGAAAATAATACTTCGTCTTAACCAACCCATCCGGCAAATCCTGATAAATCTCCAACGTCGCCCCATCCAGCTGCAATTTATTTTTATAAAGATAATCTCCAACATCACCGTAAACTTTAATCGGACCGAATGCCGGTGTCCCATCAAATTCCGCTGTCAAAAACTGTCGAGCTGGAATTGTTTTCTGTTTCAAGGTGACCGGAAGCCCAACGGTAGGTTCACTCTGCAAAACGCATCCGGCATTACTGCGCAAACGAATGTGCTCAACTTTAGATGGATCATCCAAAAATTCACCGAAGCCTTGGCAGGGTATATTCAAAGACGCCGCAAATTTTTGTGCTTCTTGAACTAGCGGGCCGATTTTGTGATAAGGGCCAATATGTTCTTGGTAAATGACGTTAAATGGTCCCGCCGTTTTTACTTCGAAGTTCACATTTCGAAAGGCACCTAATTTTATTAAAAAAAATGCACCGATGCCGGCAAGAACAAGAAAAATCACTAGAATTATTTTTTTCATTAGTACTTTCTAAAGGTCGGTCCAAGGAATTTTTCGGCCGTCCGTAATCAAATTACCCGCATCATCTATATCTTTGAATTTTTCACTCAGCAAGGGGCTTCGATTTAATGCTTCCAGAAGTGCAGCTTTCTCTTCCGCGCCCAAGGGATCTGTCTTAACCAATGCTTGTTCCAGGATTTTTTTCCATCTAAATAGAAAATCCTGCCAGTCTCGTTCAGTGGTGGTTTCTTTTTCATTCATTAGCACACCGGCGGTGGGTAGAGGCGCTTTGCCCGCCACATTTAAACCTAAGCCAATTAATATAAAGACGTCAGGACCACGCTGAATAACTTCAGTTAATAGGCCACCGATTTTTTTATCATTGCGGTAAAGGTCATTCGGAGCCTTTAAACTTAGTTCACCATGTTGTTGCCAAGGAAGTAGTGCTTGGTAAAGTGATAATCCCACTCGCATTGGTAACCAAAATGAAAATTCAGTTTGGCGAAATCCCCAAGTAGTAAAAAGTTGATCGCAGTCGCGGGAGAATTCCCACCGGCGATCGAAACGGCCGCGGCCTTTTAGCTGGTGGCCTGCTATATAGAGTTTTCTTTTTGAATTTCCTTGGGGAAAATCTTCGCGGGCCAAATCTTGGGTACTGCCACATTCCGGAGTCCACAACATTGGCAGTTTCTCTTGCTCGGCCCAATTAAGTGTCCACAGCGCTGGAAACACTTCATTCATCACAGCTAAACATTCCAATCAAAGATCAAGCTAACATCGGCAACGGGTGCAGAGTGAGTAAGGGCACCGACACTGATATAGGTAACTCCAAGTTCAGCAACACTGCGAACGCGTTCAATCGTCATATTTCCACTGGCTTCGGTTTGAACGGTAGTTGGAATCAATGGCAAGACTGCTTTCAACATTTCGTTATCCATATTATCTAGTAAAATTCTCTCTGCTTTTACTTCGACAGCTTGTTTTACTTCTTCAACGGTACGTGCTTCCACTTCAACTGGAAGTTTTGTGTGCGAGCGTACTCTTTGAACGGCAGCTTTTAAACCGCCCATAACTGCAATGTGATTATCTTTAATTAAAATTGCCGTACTTAAATTCATACGGTGATTTGTACCACCACCGTGGCTGACAGCCTTTTTTTCCAGATCGCGCAGACCCGGCGTCGTTTTGCGAGTGTCCAAAATTTGGGTTTGAAGTCCGTTCATTTGATCAACGAATCGTCTGGTATGGGTCGCAATTCCTGACAAGTGGCCCAAAAAATTCAAAGCCACGCGCTCGGCTTTAAGAATTTGAATCAGATCGCCTTCAATTGTACAAATATTTTGGCCGGCCAAAATTTGGTCGCCCTCTTCGAAATGCCATTGCACTTTCGCACTGGGCTCCATCGCGTTGACAGTTTGTTCGAATGGTAATGCGCCGGAAAGAACTATTTTTTCTTTCGCTTTTAACCGGGCAAATCCATATCGGGGTTTCAGTGCAAGGGAGTCAGTAGTGATGTCACCAGAGGGTAGATCCTCTTTAATGGCATCCGTAATAAGTTGTAAGAGGGTCATGGTTCAAATTTTCTTTCCTCGTCACGTAGAATTTTTTCAATTTCTTCGCGTAATATTTTTTCTGCCATATCAGGAAGTATCTTCCAGGCGATATTTTCCAGCACGGCCCGAGCTTCTTCACGTAAGATTTTTTCGTGAATCAACGCTTGGGTCACGGGAAGTGCAGGCTCGTTTTTAGATTTAGTGGAAGTTCCATCGAAACTAACTTCTTCGTAAGAAGAAGGCAAATCATCGTCACCATTTTTAAATTCATCAAATCGTAAATCTTCAAGTGGAACTTCTGGAATTTCCATGGAGTCATTTGAATTTTTTCTAGAGAAATCATCACGCGCGCGCGGAGGCAAGGCCGGTGTTTCAAAACTTGGAACCGAACCAAATTGCGTAAGCTCTTCTTTAGGTTCGTTTGATAACGGACGATGTTGCCAATTTTCCGAAGTTTCTGACTGAGATTTTTTTAAAGGAACATGGGAAAACTCTTCTGCATCCTCGTTTTGAATAAAATCAGGCATTTTTGGAAACTGAAGAAATGAACTTAAAGTACTTTGGGTAGTTCGCGGAACTAACTTGTGGACCAAGCGGCGAAGGCTTTCTGTTTCAAAAGGCTTTTCAAGTCGTTCATTTGCTTTACTTGTGCGAAAGCGGTTCTCATCGATGGCCATAAATCCTGACCACATTAAGACAGTAGGGATCGAAGCAGTTTCGGGATTTGCTTTTAAATCAGCAGAAACGTCATAACCTGACTTTTGGGTCAGCAAAACATCAATGAATATAATTTCAGGTTTGATTTGCCGGGCAACTTCCACCACATCAAGGCCATTAGGTACAACTTTGACCTCAACGGCAAAATCTTGCAGGGCCAACTGAATGACCTTTTTAATGGTGGAACTTTCATCCGCAAGTAAGACGCGTAAAGCCATAATTCAAGCTAATAGGCAATCAATCGTCGAGTCAACTATAATTCAGGCATGGCTTTAGTAGACCGCTGGTTGTCCAAATTATTTATTACTTACTTCGTTGGTGGATTGATCGTTTTCATAACGCTTTTCCTAGCGGTGGATGCACTTTCAACGATGGTTAGTGCCGAGGGTTTACCCCTGGCATCACTCATAAAATACTATTGGTTTTATCTGCCGGAAATTATCCAGAAAATGCTTCCAGTCGCGTGTTTGCTGGGCATGGTGATGACACTTTCTTCCCTGAATAAACAGAACGAACTCGTAGCGCTGTTTGCTTCGGGAATGTCACTTTTTCGAATTGTCCGTGGTCCTTTAATATTAATTGTCGTTATTTCCATGGGTTTTTACTGGGCTGGCGACCGAGTTATGCCCAGTTTAAATAAAAAGAAAAATTTCATTTATTATAACGAAATTAAAAAAGCCCCCGGAATGTACAGTATCGTCAAGACAAACAAGATTTGGTATAGATCAAAAAATGCGATCTTTAACATTAAAACTATTTCCAGCGATGGCCTGCGCGCCCAAGGAATAACTTTATATTTTTTTAACGAAGCCTGGGATCTGGTCCAAATGATGTCGGCGGACGAAGT
Source organism: Bdellovibrionota bacterium (assembly GCA_040384405.1). Taxonomy (GTDB): domain Bacteria; phylum Bdellovibrionota; class Bdellovibrionia; order Bdellovibrionales; family Bdellovibrionaceae; genus JAZKJI01. Next base: position 2,140 of record JAZKJI010000215.1, on the reverse strand, counting down.
TAATTTTAAAGGCAACACTTGGAATCTGAAAGATGGTTCCGTGACACTTTTTACACCTGAATCAAGTTTCCCACTGACAAAAGGTTTCGAGGAAAAAACAATCGTGATGACCGAGGAATCCCAGGATCTTCAATCAACGGCCCAAACTTCAGATTTATTATCGCAAAAAGAATTGTCCCGGTTCATTACCAAAAATAAAGACGCCGGCTTAGACACAATCAGATACGAAGTCGACTATCACGTAAAAATGAGTTTTGCGTTCGCAGGTCTTGTAATGTCCTTACTGGGAATTCCCTTTAGCGTAGGCAGAACCAGATCCGGCGGAAACTTAGTAAACATGGGAATGGGCCTCGGATTAGTATTCTTTTACTGGGTTTTTTACAGTTCAGGCCAAACCCTAGGATACCACGGAACCCTCCCACCATTCGTAGCAGCCTGGCTACCAAACCTAGTAATGATAGGCCTAGCAGCAATCCTCCTCTCCCGTTCAAAAAAATAATGGGGCCGTTGAAAAAGGCCCTTCTGACTGCGTTGTCGGCCGGGCTTTTTCTCTCCAACGTGCATTAGCACGCCTCCGCGAAAAAACCCAACCTCCGCCTTGCATAAGGGCCTTTTTGAACGACCCCTCTACAGTAATTTCTGGCTCTGCTTCGCAATCGCGGTTCGCGAATTTCTTCATTCCAACGGAAAACTGTACGGAAAACGGGACGGAAACGGGTGCGCCGAACGGCTACGGCTGCGACCAACCGTCTCCCGTGCAGTAGGATCGCCAGTTAGCACCATTCTATAGCTGCATGTTCCTACTATATACTGTATGCTGGAATGGCTTTTTGGGCGTCGTTAGGAGTTTTTTTATGGGTATTCTTGAAATTCTAACTTTTCCGGATCCTCGATTACGGGAAGTTTCTAAGGCTGTTACTAAGTTTGATGACAGTATCAAGCAGCTTGCTGCTGATATGGTTGAAACTATGTATGCGGCTAAAGGAATTGGACTTGCGGCTCCTCAAGTTGGCCAATTGTTTCGTATGTTGGTTGTGGATACTCGGCCACGGGATGAAAGTGGTTCCCGATATAATTATGAAGAAATGACCGAGCTTGAAAAAAAGATCACTCAACCTTTAGTTATTATTAATCCGGTAATTATTAAAGGCGATGGTAAAACTACTTTTGATGAAGGTTGTTTAAGTGTTCCAGGTTTTTATGAAACTGTGGAACGCTTCGAGAAAATTCAACTTCAATACCAAGATGTAAATGGAAACAAACACGTTCTAGAAACAGATGGATTGCTTGCAATTTGTTTGCAGCACGAAATGGATCATTTGGAAGGTAAGCTTTTTATTGATCACATCAGTTTCATGAAAAGTAAAAAAATAAAAGATCAGATCAAAAAATTTGGTTATCCCACCAAAGATGACAAAGACGACGAAAAAGAAAATACCAAAAAGGAAAAGGTCGAAGCGTGAGTAAAGTCCGCGTCTGTTTCCTGGGGACGCCGGCCTTTGCCGTTACCTGTCTTCAGGCTTTGCTTAATGATGAACATTACGAAGTTGTGGGTATAATCACCCAACCTGACCGCCCGGCGGGCCGCAAACTTCAACTGACTCCGTCACCCGTTAAAAATATCGCACTAACACAAGATATCCCGGTTTATTCTCCGGAAAGTTTACGAAAAGAAAAGGAACTTTGGCCTGAAATTCAAAAGTGGGCAGCCGAAGTTGCGGTCGTCGTTGCCTATGGGCAAATTCTTGACGAAGAATTTATGCAAATCTTTCCTTTAGGCGCAGTTAATGTTCATGGAAGTTTACTTCCCCGTTGGCGCGGAGCTGCTCCCATTCAGCGCGCACTCGAGGCCGGCGATTCCGAGAGCGGAGTCTGCTTGCAAAAAATGGTTAAAAAACTTGATGCTGGTGACGTGATTGGTGCCAGGAAAGTTTCATTGGATCATAAAATTAATGCTTTAGAACTTCATGATGTTCTAGCTGATTTAGGTGCGCAGTTGTTACGAATAGAATTAATGGATTACGTTCGCGGAAATCTTGCGGCCATTCCCCAAGACGAATCGCAAGTGACTTACGCCAAGAAAATTGAAAAAGAAGAAAGTTTACTTGATTGGAAGTTACAAGCCTCGAAACTTCATGGA
>JAZKJI010000214.1:0-4561 GCA_040384405.1 Bdellovibrionota bacterium | reverse complement strand
GATTTAACTGATAAAACTTATCAGAAAATTTCCATCGAAGGTCATACGGATTCTATTGGGAAACCCGGGTACAACCAGTACTTAAGTGAAAAACGGGCCCAGTCTGTTCGTGCTTATTTAATCGAGAAATTTAAAATTCCTGCAGATAAAATTGAAGCGACTGGTTTTGGGTCTTCTTCGCCGATTGCTGATGACGGGAATTATCAGGGGCGGCGAACTAATCGGCGGGTAGAGATTAAGGTTTGGAGAGCGCGGTAATTAAGTTACCGTACTTTGAATATAGGTGCCTTGAGCCTGGGTCTTGTGGTAGCTAAGCACTATGAAAATCGAACGGGAAGACTTACCAAATTTAGAGCTTAAACATTTCGTTTCGGATTTAGCGCTGTTAGCGGCCGTGCCGGTGAATCAAAAGTTCAGGAAGCTGGTGTTGGATGAATACCCTTTCGATCCACAATTGTTATCTTCAAGTGCGGTTTATCGAAAAAGCCGGTCTCTTTTTCTAAAAATCGGCGGATCATTCGTTCCCAGAGTTTGTTCAACGATGCGGTCATTAAGTACTCAAGATCTTTTTGAACGAAATAGATTACAGCCCAGTGTTTTCCGAAATGCTGTGGTTCAAAGACTATTATCCAGAAGTTTTTGATACCAGCGAAGTGATGATCAGCTTTAATAACTTAAGTTCAATTTCAATTTTCCACGAGCAGAATCACCGCATTCTTTGGTTGCTTCTTCCTCCGGCACCGGCAGAGAAAGCAGATTTCAGCCGGTATTTAAATTTTTCTGAAAGTATTATAGTAACTTTGGATATGGTTTTAGGTGACCAGCTGGGCCGCAAACATTCCGCGGCTTTTGAGAGAGTAAAAACAATTTACCAGTCAGGCGGGCACGATAAATGGTCTTCGAAAAGTCCTTCGGAATACCGCAAATATTTGTCGGCGTTGATGACCGCCACTTATCTTTTGCTCGAGCATAAGTTGCCGGATGATATTCCGGCGGCGCTCAATTATATTTTTCCGGGAAATAAAAAAATGGTGGCGGCCGCATCCGAGCGGGCGTTGGATTTAAGCGTGATGTTTACATCGAATACAAATCCGCAATGGCAGCAGAAAAACTGGAAGCAAGCGCAGACAAAACTTAAGAAGATTCATAAAGGCTCGGTCGAAGAGCCATTTTATTTGTGTGAAGATGCTTTAGATTTTGAAGAAGAGTTTGTCATTGCTAACCGAATTTTTGATGCATTCGGAATCTAAGGTAAATGGGTGTGGAGATGGGTTTTACGATCATCCATATAAAGGCTCGCAGTTAAAGCTAGGTATAAGGCAGGCGCGACAATCGCGCAGTAACCGACGTAGGGAACGACAGCAACTAGAGCCGCCAATAACAGCGAAACAGGGCGGACGATAAGCGTTCTCCAATATTTCCCAATTTTAAAAGTTAGTATGAAAAGGGTCAGAAAGAAAGCAATCGGCCAGACTGACAAAATTTCTTTATTTTCAGGCGTCAGGTAGGGTCCCAACGGTCCGTACACGCAAGGATAAATAGAAACTAAAACGCTAAGTAAAATAAATATTTTCTTCATGCCAATACGTTAGGCGAATCTTCATAACCTTGTCCAATGAAAACGGCCGCTCCTGATAAAGCGGCCGTTTCTTTTTTACTTCTAATTTTGGTATCAGCTAATCATATTTAAGCGAAGCTACTTTACCAGAACATTCTTAAACTGCCATGGATCACTCGTATCGATATCTTCCGGAAATAATCCCGGGCGACCTTCAAGCGGTGTCCAATTTGTGTAAAACCCGTTCACTGGTCCCAAGTAAGGCATTTGGATTTCCAAACAGCGATCGAAATCCATTTCGTCCGCCTCTACGATTCCAGCTTTTGGATTTTCCATCGCCCAGACCATTCCTGCCAATACCGCTGACGTTACTTGCATACCCGTCGCGTTTTGGTAAGGGGCAAGGGCTCGAGTTTCCTCGATCGATAATTGAGAGCCGTACCAGTATGCGTTTTTCGCGTGACCGTACAATAGAACTCCTAATTCATCGATTCCGCTAACCACTTCTTTTTCGTCCAAGATGTGGTGCTCGGGTTGTTGGGCCCCACCGCGGCCAAACATCTCTTCCAAAGAAAGAATCGCATCATTCGAAGGATGGTAAGCATAGTGGCACGTTGGACGATAAGTCGCGTTCTTCCCTTTGCCGATCGTAAAATAATCCGCAATGGAAATAGACTCGTTATGCGTTACCAATCGGCCAAACTGTGCGCCCCTCGTTGGACACCAACTTCTTACGCGTGTATTCGCACCTGGTTGCTGCAAGTAAATCGCTGCTTGGCAACCTGTCGTGTGGGTTTGCGCATTTTCTGGAGCCCATTTTTCAAACGTTCCCCAGCCAAGTTCTGCCGGTTGTAAACCTTCGCTGATGAAGCCTTCCACGGACCAAGTGTTCACGAAAGTGTTCGCTGGTTTTGGTCGAGTCGACATCTGTGTATCGCGTTCAGCGATATGAATGCCTTTGACACCAACTTTTTGCATCAGCTGCGCCCACTGTTCGCGGTTCTTTGGCTTTTCAAATGGAATTTTTAAATCTGTCGCCAGATTTACCAGCGCCTTTTTTACAAACCAAGAAACCATGCCCGGATTAGCTCCGCAGCAGGAGATTGCAGTGATTCCACCTGGGTTTTTATGTTTTTCTTCGAGCATCGTTTCGCGAAGCGCGTAGTTTGAACGTGCCGCTACCGATTTTGAATCATCAAAATAAAAACCAGCCCAAGGTTCAACGACCGTATCGATGTAGTAAGCGCCGATGTCGCGGCAAAGTTTCATCACGTCAACGGAACTAACGTCCACTGATAAGTTTACGCAGAATCCCGTACCGCCGCCTTTTGTTAAAAGGGGAGTCAGAACTTTTTCGTAGTTCTCGGCCGTAATTCCCATGTGCAAAAATTTAATTCCGCGTTCATCAAGAATTTTACGATCTGTATCTTTTGGATCGATCACAACCATTCGGCTCTTATCATATTTAAAGTGCCGCTCGATAAGCGGTAAAGTACCGCGCCCGATAGAGCCAAATCCAATGATAACGATTGGACCGGTGATTTCGCCGTATTGTTTTCTGATTTCCTTTGGAACTGCGTTTGTGTTTTTTATCATTTAAAAAAACCCCCTTCTTGGGGCTGAGTGTTTTTCAACAGTCAGCGTATAAAATAGGCTGAGTGCATTTCTGCAATCAGCGTTGTTAATCATGGGCTGTTTGATTTTATACAAACAACAACTAGTAAAATTCTTCTTTAACTTTTTTGATCACCGATGAAATTTTCTTTACGGAAGCGGGGACTATGAAAATACAATCGTCTCCAGCTAATGTTCCGATTATTCCAAGCGATAATCTTATACTATCTAAGTGTCTTGCCACTAAACTGGCCGAACCTGGGGTCGTATGTAATACGATCATGGATTCGTTGGCCTGAACTTCCGTCAACAATCCATCCAGCGAGTGGGAAACCACCCTTGGAGGTAAAAGTTGATGATGTTCTGGAAGACGGTAAATAATTTCGCCTTCCGAGTTCGTGGTTTTTATCGCTCCGATGCGACGTAAATCCCGGGACACGGTACTTTGGGTCACATCGAAATCTTTATCTCGTAAAGCCTCACAAAGTTCTTCTTGGGTGCTGGCCGTTCCTTCGCGGATTAATTGGCGCAGCACCATCAGTCGTTCTTTAGTGTCGGTTCTGGCTTCAGCTTGCGTACTCATGCACAACATCTTTCCGGTTATGGTTTTGATTGTCCGTCAATACCGTACCAATCTTTACATTTCCAAAAAGTTGTCCTGCTTGGCTTGCATGCACCACACGTACTTGGTCCACACCCGATTCAAGAGCTGCCATCATGGCAAGTACTTTCGTACACATTCCTCCGTGAATGACTCCGGTATCGATCATGGAATGGATTCTTTTTGGATTCGCGCGCTTCACTAAATTCTTATCTTGATCCAAAATTCCATTTTGGTCGGTTAAGAAAATAAGTTTCACAGCATTCAGCGCAATCGCAATTTTCGTCGCGGCCCAGTCGGCGTTGACGTTAAATTTCATTCCATTTTCACCAAATCCGATGGGCGCAATGACCGGAACACAATTCTTTGCCGAAGCTAAAGCCTCTTCAATCGAAGTTGTATCCACGTAATCAACGCTTCCAACTTGCATTAACTCTTTGGAGCTTTGAGTGCAGGATAAAATTCCATTTGCACCTGAAAGTCCGACCGCAGAAATTTGCGCATCCGCCAGATTTCGTACGATCATCGAGTTAACATCTTTCCCCAATACGTCTTCGATGACCGAAATCATCGCGGGCGTAGTTTGACGTTGGCCATTGATGAATTTCCATTCAATTCCACGTTTAGTTAATTCCGCGTTGATTGCGGGACCACCACCGTGGACGACAACAACATCAAAGCCTCGTTTTTGGTGTCCCTGCACCGCTAGCGACAGCTGGTGCAGGGTTTCTGTATTTTGTAAGGACGAACCACCCAATTTAATTACAATTCTTTGCTTCATGAGTACT
>JAZKJI010000213.1:23447-29559 GCA_040384405.1 Bdellovibrionota bacterium | reverse complement strand
GATTTGTCGGCGATTGGCCAACCGCCGACTTCCCAGAACAGCATTTCTGCTGCCGGTTTATCGTCGCGTGCTAAAAAGTGCGGAATGATAATTAACGTGTTAGCCGGAAGAGCTTCCTTTCGAACAAGTTCGATCATTTGATTAAAGATGTCGGGGACGACTCTGTTTAAACCATGCACGACCAAAACGACCGTGGTTACCTCTGGATTTGGGGTCGAATAATTAAATGTACTGTAATAATTAAATTTACCATTCGGTACTACTTCAATCGTGCCTTTGCATTGGTCCGTAGGGACATCACAAGGTGCGATGGCAAAAACGGAAACACTGAGTAATAAAATTTTAGTCAGGATAATAATGCGAAATGATTTCATAGGCCACGGGTACCATCGGCCCGGATATTAAGTCAATGAGTGCTATTTTGCCACGTAAGTTAAAAATTTTCCCGCGGCTACGTCGGGAAGCGTATTTAGCAATGCATCCGGAATTCCCGCAAGCTTCGCGATGGTACGGTAAATATCCGCGGCAGGTACGCGCAAATCGCGTCCTTTAGTTCCGCCCGGAATTGGATTTCCATTATCGTCTGGACGGAAATAAGTAATGCTACCATCGGCCTCGACATTCAGGTCCCCGTAGTAACCGCCCTTAACCATTCCTCCGGCTAGGATTATTGAATTTTTCGTTCCGTCGCCAGTTGAACTTAACTGGGGAGAGCGGCTTCCATCCAAAGTATACATCGCAATTAATGTTTTATCGTAGAGGCCTTTATTTTTAAGATCCTGAATCAATCGAGCTAATGTCATTCCGGATTGCTGAGCCATCGTTCGCATTAAAAAAGGCGTGCGGTTTGTATGAACGTCACTGACATCAAAATCAATTGCTACACTTCTGACTTGTTGAGACTGGAAGAGTTTCGATGCATATCCAAATAATTCTCCGACGTGCCAAGACTGCGGAGCTATTTCACAGGTTGAAGAATTATCCCCAGGACAACTTAGTTGGGCAGTGATTCCCGAGGTCCAATAACTTTTCTCGGCGGCCGTCAGTGTAACGCCAGCAAATGGTTGAGGAGCGGCGATGCCTCCCAGTTTTGTTTCCAAAGAAGTAAGCTTACTTGAGTGCTGACTTTGCCGGATAGGATCACTTAAAACCCGCTTCATGTAAGCTTCGTCAACGCGCTTTAAAAGTTTTGCTAAGATCGCGCCGTTTTTTTGAACTAATGTCGTGGACGGTGCTGCTGTTCCATCAGCCGTTTTAAAATTTGATAAAAAAGTATTCTGATCAAAAAACCGGTCTACTTGGGCGTTATTAAGATTTCCCTCGAAATGATAAAATGTGTGAATAGAAGAACGAACTGTACTTCGAAGATTTACTCCGTTTTTTAAATTCGGTGAAACGGACTTTGAGTAATAGTTGTGTAGGACTGCGGGTGTAGGTGTCGTGCTGTAAAGGATTTCATTTCCTGCTACTCGACCGCCGGGTCGTAAATCCACCGTTGCCATATCCCGTTTATTTCCGGATTGAGTTTGCGAGCGACCCGGTGACCGAAGTGGATTACCAGCTTCGTGGCCGTGTACCGATGTGTTTCCGGGTAATACGCATTCTCCCAGTTCCATCACGGCAATTGAATCCAGGTGGGGACGCAATTCTTCAGCTTGTGGAGTCACATAAAAATTATTTCTTTCAGCAATTGGATTATCAAATAACGCAATTCCCGATTTCACGTTCGCATAATTTTTTGCAATGCTTGGCGGAACAAATAGATGGCCGAAATCCCATTGGTCGCGAAAGTTAATTTCTAAAAAGTTTATTGCCGGTGCTACAGATTGTGCGGCTGCCTGGGGACCTAGGACCACCTCAATCAGCGCTGCCTTTGTCGACGAAGGTATTAACGGCAGTGCCAGAAATCCGCCCAGAAATTTTAAAAACTCTCTTCTTTCGATAGGAGAAAGTTTCTCGAAGTCGTCAAATTTCATGGCATTGCTCCTGATTTTTTAAATGAACCGTAAACACTGGGATCAATAAGAATCGCATGAATAAGTTCAGCAAATCCTGGCTCGGGATTTTTTACTTTTGCGGCAGTAACTATTTGCGTGAAAACTTCTGGTTTTACAGAAGCAAGATTAGGATCACTTAAACGTAAAAAATATCGCATCATATTTTTAGCAGCACATGGCAGAAAGCGCGGGCTTTCAGTTACCACTCGGGCTGCCTCTGCCAAGTTTGAAACGCTCTGTCCAAGGATTCGTGTTTGTTCGTTACTTGCGCGGTTTGGATCTATCAAATGGGAGGTAAGTGTCGAGTTAGCAGAAAATCCGTCGGTGGCACCAATGGCCTGAACACCGGTAGCTCCCGGTTGGTAAACGCCATTTAAATCAAACTTTACAAAAAGTTGAGCATGCAAACCAAATTGTGAATGGCACATATAGCAGTTATTACCATTACCAAAAGTAATCTTACCCGCAGTCGTAGCAAACTGCGGAATCATATCTGTTATTTCTAACCGTGGTTCTTCAGCATCGGATAAGGGGTAATCCGTGCATAAGTATTCGCGAATGATTTTCCCCGCGCGGGAAATATTATACGCACCCTTATAGATACTTAAATATGCTTTTGTGGTTAATACGCCTGCCGTAAATGGGGCATTCGTATCACAAGGTATTGCTTGGCCAGCCTGACTATAACAAGTCGTCGAAGTTAATAATTCTTTATAAGGCCTGCGGTTTGCGGCCAATGCTTTTCCCAACCATCCCGGTAAATTATAGTTTGTTCCTGCGGTCTCGCCATTGGCGCGAACCAGGTTTTCCACATATTTTTGAACACGAATTGTAAAAGCAGCGTCGCTGGTCCATGTGGTGATAATCTGATCAAAGGCAGCGGGACCTTGACCTTTTAGCAAATTTATCTCGGAACTGTTTAATGGTCGACCCACGATTTGCGAACTCATGTAAGAAAGATAGCTTAGTGCTTTTTCATTTTCAGTTTGGGCAAAGGCGCTGCTATTAAATACCAGTGAAGATATCAATAGCGTAAAGAAATATAGAAGAGTTCTCTTTTGTTTAATCATTTGGTAATGAACTCCAAAGAAGTAAGTACCGTCATACATAGGGTGGCAAATTTCTCGGCTTCCGGAATTTGCAAAGAATTTACATCTTGAATTAATAAGTCATCAGTAGCGTTGGCGTCGCGGCCCAGAGCACTTCTGATAAATGCAGGAGACTGCTCCCATGAAAACTTTTGTTGGAATTCTGTTGATATACAAACAGGTTCAACACCTTCCAGCCACTTTTGCATTTCGCCGGTGTCCCAAGCTATTTTCGGTATGATCTTTAATGAAAAGTCGTAATCACCTAGATATATTCTTTCAGAATAAAGTTTTGCCGTACTGGTAGAAAGACCCGAGCCAAGTAAATATTCAATCTTTGCAGTTCGGGTCAGGAACGGCAGTGGATCGATATTAATTTGAAAATTAAAAGTTAAGTCAGCGGGTGGAAGCGGCGTTGTGTCTGGCATCACTCCACCTAAAAGTAAAATCCAATCACCAATAGCTTTTTTATCGGCACTAGTTAGCGGCCCGGTAGGCGGCATTTTATTTTGAGTCACATACTGGTAGATCGGTGATTTTCCAAGATCCCCCGGTACGATGAACTTTTTGGATACTAAGTGGTTAGTATCAAGGATCCGAGTCAACGTCCCTGAAATCGCTGTTTGATGGCAAGAACTGCAGTTACGTTCGATCACGGCGCGCGCTTTATTTTGAGCTTCTATGGCGAATGGCGAGGTGATATTAGCAATAAACCGGTTCGGAGTTCCAGTTTTAAAACCAGACCGGGCGCTGCAGTTTTGAAACATTGTAGATAGTGAAATTATTAATAGCAAAAATCCATAGCGCCATAATCTGGGGAAGGTAGTTTTTAATATACTACCAGGTTTTGGCGCTTTTAAATTCATTGAATTTTCCCCCGAGTAACTTTACTGATCTATTCAGTTTATTGTCTGTTTCAAGTGTTTACCAATTCATTGCGATTGGAATTTCAATTTGAGACGGTAATATTTTGATAGGAACTTGGCTATGCCTACGAATGAAAGTGCTGTCTAAGACTTGTCCATTTTCCTTTGCTGATTAAAGAAAAATTCGGCTAGAAATTCGACAGCAAAATACTATTCTCAAATTTTAATTTACCTTCCCACTTCAACGTTTGCCGGTGCTGGCGCAGGTTGGGGGGACGGGCCAGCCCGGTTTATGGCAATCGCATTTTCACATTGGTTATCAATTTTTGCTAGGCGCTCGATACTTAAACCCTGGGCAAGGTTTTCGGTGGCAAGGGATTCAGCCAAGGGTCTGAAAGTAAAAAGACCTGCGGTCACTCCATATTGTTGGCGTAAACTATTAACTAAAGAATCGGCAGGAGTGTACGGAAAACGTTTGCTCGCGTCGTTTACTTGCTTAAAAACTTGATATTGTTTGGCTTGGCGGTCTGCGGGTTTTACGGCTTTCAAGTCCTCAAAATTATTTCGGATACTTTGGCAAAATCCCAGTGGTAAATATTCGCATTGAGCCTTAGCTCGAGGCTCTTCATTACACTTGAAAATCCCGTGTTCAGAATAGACGACTGTGCTGTGACCACCCGATACTGTGCGGCCGATATCTTCTTCTACTGAAATAATTTGATTGCCCGACATCACGGTTCGCAAGGTGTTGTATTTATTAGTGCCTTGTATTTTATTTTTATAAGTTATCATTCGATATCCGTTGGGCAAAACGGTAGTTTCTTTGGACCAATTTGATTTAGTATTAATGCTACTTGATCTGAAATCAAAATTTGGAACGCCAGCTTCAGTAATTTGCGCTAACTCACCTGTATAAATATAGGCAGCCATCGATTCAAAGCCAAATAAAATACTAAACAAAAAAACATATATTTTCATTGTTACCCCAGGACATTATTTTCCTATGGGCACATGGGCAAAATCCAGTCAATTATCCGTCCCAAGACTAATGTCGCACGATCAGTCGAGGTTGATTTTGCGGAAAGCAAATGGATTCACTTGGCGTTATCTCGTGGATCCCAGTTTGTTTCTGATCGCCACATATAAAGCTGTTCGACTTTAGTTCTGGCCCAGGGGGTTTTTCGCAAAAAATTGAGGCTTGATTTGATACTTGGATTTTGCGTAAAGCATTTAATGTTTATTTTTTCGCCCAAGCGATCCCAACCGTAGTTATCCACAAGCTTTGTAAGAATCATTTCAAGGGTGATACCTTCGGGAACTTTTTTTAAATTTCTGTCATCCATCTTTAATCCAATCGTTCAAACGAAAAGACCCACCGGTTGGTGGGTCTTTATGAAATCATGAATTGTTCAATTACGGTGTAAAGCAAGCCTTATCGTTCGCACCAGTAGCAGATCCATACCCCTGAATACAGCCCATTTTAATTCCGGCAGCTTCTTGAGCCATCAGATCTGAATCTTTGACGAACAATTTCAAAGCTTTTCCTTGGGCATCTTTTTCTTGGCAGGCCAAGTACAACCACTGCTCTTGGAAATCATCTTTCGGAGTCGTTTGTTTTAAATAAGTTTTATTGTCGTAAAAGAAATCACAGCCTTCAAACACGGCAATTTTTCTTTTCCCCATGATCAGTGTAGCGCCACAGTAGTTTTCTGAACCATAAGTAACGTTAACGAACTTTGCGCCAACCGGGATTTCTAAGGCTACATTTCTGGTTTTTTGATTAGCACTTTGAACGACATCTTGGATTTTCATGGCTTTGATCACTAAGAAATCATCGGCATTACTCAAAGAGTAATAATTGATTACCGAATTAGGAGTAGATGACCACGGATGGTAAACTCCATTTCTAATTGTGCAAGATTGTTTAGCACCGGTGGTTTCACGCAAAGATGATTGAGCATCGATTTTGGTTGTTCCGCTTTGGTATGAATTAACATCGATGACTGGCATTGGGTATTCACCACTCCAGTAATTGTACGCGACGCGGGTTTTTGTAGCCCCGTTACGAGTAATCGGAAGTTTATAACTATTTAGTTCCTGAGCTTGATCTAGACTCATCGGACTGATGCTACCTTCATCCGCTGGAACTCTGGCAAAATGA
>JAZKJI010000213.1:5397-23437 GCA_040384405.1 Bdellovibrionota bacterium | reverse complement strand
AACCCGTTAATGCCAGAACAAGCAGACCGCCAAGACTTAATTTTAATAATCGCATAAAACCTCTCCGTAGTGTTTGTGAACTTCCTTATCTTAGGGAGATTACTGATTTAAGTGATAGGGGTTTCTATTCGATTACAAATGGCGTCAAGTAACGGAACACATGGAAATATAGGACCATGGTCGAGTGCTAAAATCGGGAAGATAATAAGCCGATAAGTTCAGGTGAACTATCATCGAGCTAGCCGATTATTTATCGCTACCCTTTTATTATTGGATTCAACTTTGGCCCATGCGGGTCCATGGGAAGCTTTATCGCAAGGCGCAGCGAAGGTCGGTCGTCATGAGAAATGTGAAAAGGTTGATTCCGAAAAAGCAAACTTAGTGTTATCCGAAATTGTTGGAAGTTGCGAAGTAAACAACGGCAATAAATTAAAAAAATGGATTAATCAATTTGATAGAAAATCTTCCGCCGAAATGGCCGAGAATCAATTTTTTAGGGCATTAGCACTTGAGTACGCTCCCGAGTTAATATGTGGTGCGGATTTAGCAGCCCGAGTATCTACGGATACAGAGTATCAAGATGACATCATTTACAAACTTCAGGAAATTCGAAGGCTTTCCCAGCTGCAATTAGAGTTTAAATTTGCCTGCCCAAGAGACATGAGCTTGGTTGTAGGTTCCGCGGAATTTACAAAGATCTGTCTGCGTAAAAATCAAATCCGCGTTGCGATCGAGAACTTGGAAGCTAAAATCCCACTTAGCAACGCTGATCCCATTAATAAATTAATTACTCAGGTAAAAACCGCCGGGATCGCCACGGAAGGCCCAAGGGACCCCGTGGCTTTGGGAAGTGCAATTCGATCTGCCTATTTCCAGGCGTCCAGAAAACTAAGAGCGCAAGGTTTAAGTTTAAAAAATACGGCCGAAAAAGGTGGTGCCCATTTTAAACGGTCCACCCGCAGAACTTTGGCATCGGATCCTTTATTGATTTCAAGAGTTATTGAAAAAAGCCGCGGTGAAAAAAATTTGATTGCATTGGCTTGCTCCGTAGATACGCGGTATGGTTCCGGCGCGGATGCATTGGATAAAGATATTTTATTAGGAACTTTACTAGTGGGAACGGGATTGACTGCCGCCGCAGGTTTTGCTGCGAAGACGGCTCAAACAATTGCAACCGTTAATGCGGCTCGAAGTGTTGGTCTTTCCATTTCCTTTGCCAAAACCTTGCAACTTGGTGCCGGAGTAATGGACGTCATGGCTGCGGCTAGTGCCATTAATAAAGCATGTCCTTCTGACGAATCCATGAAATACACATCCGGAAATGGCAAGGCTTGTGTGAACACTCCAAATTTTGAAGATATTAAATATGGGAATTGTCAGTTGGCTTGGATGATGGGCGCGCTCGGCGTAATTGCTCCGATTGCGACCGCAGAGCTTCAAATTCGATCCGCGAGTTCAAGCCTAAAGGCATTTCGAAGTGCGAACGCTTTAGCAAACCCAATTAAGAATTCAACTCTTAAACAACTGGTGGCTGCTAAAAATCCTGTCCAAAAATTATTCGTAAAGGATGCTCCATTTTACGCTTATAAAATTACGAGCAATAAGTTCGAGGACATACCGGAACCTATTAGAAAAGTTTTGGGAAGCGTTGATAAAACAAAGTATAACTCTAAATATTTGCAAGAAAATATGGGAAGTGTGATTTCACTTCAAATGAAGGGTGATGCTCCGGATTTTTATCCAGTTGGATTGAGTTCTTTTACCGAGAAGTATAAAGTTTCGACCGTCGCCCAAATGACAACTAAAAATAATGATTATCTATCAAAGGTCTCCCAACATATCGGATCTATCGCTCAGTCCAAAGATCCAAATTTAATGGTAATTGTGGGCACGAAAAAAGTTCCGATGGTGCGATTATCTGAAATTATGGATATCAAAGAAGAGTTAGCAATCGAATCCGCTTGGGGAATCCAAGTAAAGCCGGCAAATTTGGATGCGTTTATAAGTTTGGATCCGGACGGCAACTACTATTTGATTAATATCGATGGTCGGGGGCTCCCAATTAACTACGCCCCTGCAAAATAGATATTTCTATTTATTTTTCACTGCTTAATTGCGGCGGTGTAAATTTGTAGAGTTCTTCGAAATGATTATTTGGAACGAGTATCATCTCATTTTTTGGATAATTGAAAATCACGTTAAATCTGCGAAGTATTTCATTTCCCACGCTGCCACCTAATTTACTTCTCGCAAAAAAACCGCCCGTGGTCGAAGGAAGGCGCGATAATACGGATTTCATTTTGATACGGTTGCCGATTTGAATTTCGTCTAATGTTGCTAACTGGGCAGGTATGGTTCCGCCAATACCCACTCCTGTGATTAGCTCTGGCTGCCCTTTAAAATTCCTATTAAGTCCACTGGAAGCTGCAAACTTTTGAAATAGGGAAAAGGCCGAACGATCCCCAGTATCCACTATAAACTCGGTAGGAATGCCATTCACTTTACCACTGATGACGGGTGTATCGTGATCCAATCGAAAAGGAATTACGAATCGTTCTGCGTTGGGAAAACAATCTGCTTCACCATCTTTAAAAGTAATCTGTTTGTTTTCATTATCTATACAAGTGATCGATTTTTTTAAAACATCAAACCCGATAATTCCATCTAAACGCGGAAACGAAAATGCACGTTTGATTTCGCTATAATCAAGAACATGCATTGTCTGATTACGGGCCACAAGCTTACCGACGGAATAGTTTTCGACGGTAGTAGTGCCTGCTTCCACCGAGTTGCTGCCGGCTCCGCGTGCGTTTTCGGCCTTGGTAACTTTTAGGCCTAATTCTTTTGCGACTTCCGGAGTCAGTGAATTTGAACGGGAACCTCCCGTATCAAAAATAAATTTATAGGGGCCTTTACCATTAATCATTACGTCTAACAATATTCGATTGTCGTGGAGTATGAATGGGATTGTTACTGACTCTACTTTCTTAGGTAGTGAATCCTTAGGTGCGTCCTTGCCTGTGGTCGAACAGGATTGAGAGAATAATAGAATTACTATCGCTAGTAAAATAATTTTAGCCATGCCCGATTGAATCGATTTATAGTCGGACGGTCAATTTTATTGATAAATTTATTAATAGATATTTTTGTTTGAAAGTGGGTTGAATGGCTTTCAGCTAATTTAAATGCTTGTGGAAAAATGCTGAAATTTCTGACCCTTGAGTTGCAAAAGTATAAACGATGGTATCGAAGTGATTTGCATTTCTGGTTTTGACGGTTTGATCACCATGAGCAACGTGTAGATCATATTGATTTTTGGTAGGTACCGTTAAATCTTTAGTAGCGATCATTGTCCATACGGGCTTTACGCCAGTCATACCGATGAAATCAAGGGGATCATATCTGAGAGTTTTTGCAAGCGCTTCGCGGTATTCGTCTTGAGTTTTGAATCCAAATTCATTTATGCGAAGTTCACGTAAACGGGTCAGCGTTTTTTCCGTACTGGCAGAAATAATTTCGGCCATTCCGCCACCGCCCACGATTAACACGGCAGCTGCAAGTCGAGGTTCATAGTTAAACGCAAGCGCAGCGCTGATAGCGCCGACACTGGTACCCATTATTCCAATTTGCGTCGTTCTTTTCGGAGCTAAAAATTCAATTGTGTGGCGAATTGCAGTTAGCGCCCGTAAGGCACCTCGATCGTGCATCGTTAAATCAAGTTCGGATTGAATTTCATTGGGCCAATTTTGAATCAAAGCTACTCGGAAGTTCTTTGCACAAAGTAAGTCGGCATATCCACGGTCAATCACATTTTCACCACCAGTTGGCGGCAATAGAATAATGGTTTTTTGTTCTGAAGAATCTAGAGTAAGTTTATTAACGTAAAGTTTTACTTGGATCGCCCGAGTTTGATATAAAATCGGATCCTGACCAGTAATCGTGACTAAAGTTTTTTTGCACAGATCAAGGGACTTAGTTACATCTTCGGCCGTCGCGGAAATTTTTGGATTGTAGGATAATTTAATTTGATCAAGTACATCTTGTTTAGGCACCGCAAGACTGCGATACGCGCTTAGAAGGAGGAATATAATTAACAGGATTTTGGGTGTTCTCTGTAACATATCAGGTCTCCTCTTAAGTTAACCTCGCAAGGGACGTTCCATCCCAGAGGAAGTATAGTCGGTTTGAGAGAGGCTTTAGTGGGGAAGTTCCGCAAAATGTTAGTAGCTGTTAAGCCGGTAGACAATGAGTGTCGCGAGCGTCGACATTTGTACTCGGTCGCCCTCTGTCGATAATTATTTTTTAAAATGCCAAATTAAATGAGGTACCTGCAACTTTGATTTCGAAAAATTAAATTAAAAGACAAATGTACTGTCAAAATTTGCGTGAATTAATCTTTGCTCACAGTAGTTACATGAGTAACATCGGGTTTAAGAAAAGGGAGAAATTATGAAAATAGCATTTTTTTTGATATTGAGTTCATTTCTAAGTATCGCATCTGCGAATGGAATGATTAAAAAGTTACCAAAATTACCAGCTCAAAACCAAATTGCTTCGGCCGGGGTGGAAGCGCATACGATTGAACAAGCAATTAATCATGACGACAGATCAGACGGAACTTTCACCCAGCGCTATTGGTTTTCAAAAGCATTCGCAGCTAATTCTGCGGCACCAATTTTAGTATACCTATGCGGAGAACATGATTGCGCTGGAGGTTGGGCATCACCGTATATGGATCCATGGGCAGAGCCGGTCGCGGGAAACACGGCTTCGATTGAACATCGATATTATGGTCAAAGCAGGCCCTTCAGTAGCTTAACGACCGAGAATTTAAAATATCTTACAATGGAACAAGCTTTAATAGATACAGCTCAAGTTTTGTTAAAGCTTCGCAAAGATTATAATCTGACAGGTCCTTTTATCGTAATGGGCGGATCTTATTCCGGTGCCCTTGCGGTTCAATTGCGAACAGCATATCCAAATCTAGTAGCAGGCGCATGGAGTTCTTCCGGGCCTTCAAAAATGATCGCGGACTTCAAAGGATACGACGTAAAAATGACCCAAATTATGGGGCTCGTATGTGCGGCGAATATGCGAAAAGTTATCGCCCATGCCGAAGCAGCGGTAAAAAATCCAGAGCAGTTTAAACAGCTGCGTGAAAAATTCTTCATGCCTAATCTAACTCATCCGGTGGATTTTCTTTTCGGAATCAGTGACGTTGCCGCTGCGGCAGTCCAGTACAATGAAACTGAATGGGTGTGCGGTTCGTTTACCAGTGGAGACGCAGTAGAAGACTACGCAAAGTTCTTAAGCGAGATCAACGAGGAATGGGGCTACACTGGTGAAGCTTACAGTTTTGGTACCATTTCAGATACAAGTTACGACAGTCCCAATGCGGGAACTCGAATGTTTTTATATCAACAATGTTATGAAGTGGGTACGTTGCAAACTGCTGCAGATAAGCTAGAAAATTCGACTCGCTCGAGTTTGATCAATTTTAAATACATGAAGGAAGCCTGCAAACGAGCTTTCGGAAAAAGTTTTGATACCGCAGACAACGCGGATGAACTGAATGACAAGTATTATAAGCCACTACTAAAAAAGAATGGCCCAACGCAAATTTTTATCACTGCCGGTTTAATCGATCCTACATTCGAGATGTCTAAAACAAGAGAAATCGCAGCAGGATCAAATAAAGGAATCGCTACAGAAAGTATCGAGATGGCCGCACACTGTGATGATATCAATGTGGGTGATAATTCACCTGCTTCGGTGAAGGCAGCGGCAATGCGCGGAATGGATTTAATTAAGCAATGGGTCCACTTCAAAAATTAAAATAGCACGGGAAAATATTTGAATTAGTGGGCAAGTTAATAATCTTATTGACCTGTTCCCTGGCTGGCCGGATTTGCTTCCACGGTTTTTTCGATAATTGAAAATGCTTGGGATACTCTTTCGTAGCAGCCTTTTGTCTGACAACATCTTTCGGCTACTCGCGGGTAATTGAAAAATGGTGGGGCGTTGTAAATGCTGTCTCCGATTGCTCCGAAGACGCTGCGGGAAACGGTTCTACCGGTTGGGTAGTAGCAGGTATTGGATTCGGCACTTCTTTTGGGACTAAATCTATCGGCGACAAATTGATATGGAGAGATACCATTTGATTCATAATGACCCCGTGGCGCTTCGCTGCCAGGTTTTCTGATTTTCATGGCGTCCCGGTTATCACCCTTCTTGCAAGGAGCTGCTGCTAACTCTGGAAAAGTTCTAATAACAGGAATTGGTGAGTTATCTTCGGTGATTATTCCATCTGAATTTATCTTTAAGTCAGCAGAATTCCCGCCGATGCTGGTTGCCATACGTCCGCGAATTGTCTGATTGCTAATGGGAAATGTCTTAAAGTTCCAACCCGCACCGCTGCGAATAAATTGTTTCTGGAGGCCCTGATGTACTTGCTTTCCTGAAGCTTCCGTCTTAGGGAGTAAGACCCTATATCCTAGAAACTTTTCTCTTTTGGACATGGACTCGAGTCGGCCAGCCTTGCAAACAAAGGTTATCGGATTTTGGACCCAAGTATTTCGCGAGTTCACTGACTGATCGTATTTCGCCAATTTAACGGAGTTTTCGATTATCAATTCATCAAGAGTTAAATTTCTGGCGGCCCCATTTTCGGTCCAACGAATTTCATTTTGTTTCGCCAAAGTTACAAAGAGACCCGCGATATAATTTTCTAATGAGGGCTGATTCATATTTAGGAAAACTACAGCGTGAGCAGTGGGAAAAAATAAACTATAAAATACCGACGACCCTGAAGGTCGATTAAAAGCCCTCTGAACTTCCGCCCTATAGTTGTAAAACGTTTTTTCCCTGGGGGAGGCGAGCTTAATTTCGATATTTTCAAGAATAATAATATCTTGATCAAACTTTGCAAAATCCAGGAACGCCGGGTCGGCCCATACTCTGACGACAAAAGCGGTGTCGGAAACAATTTGCAGGGATGTCTCCGAGCTTTCTTTTTTCCCAGCTTTGGAAAGTTCTTTCTCCAGAATATTCTGAGCTTTAGTTCCTAAAGAAAGTTGCTCAAGATTAAATTGCGGGTTCGAAATATCGGATAAGAATTGCGACGAGTAACTTGCCCAATATTTATTAGCGTCTTCTGCCGAGTAAGCCTCTGCAAAAAAAGTATAAAAACTTAACCCTGCCAAAATCAGACAGAATCTAAATAAAAAACGATTGGGGCCCATGACTTATATTGTATAGCCCTAGCGTCTATGAAGAAACGCAAGCTCCCTAGTTTTTAGATATCTGGACGAAAATCCATCACTACAGAACCGCGTACAAAAGTCCGTACTACATGTACGGGATTTCTTTCATAGATAAATTTAAGAACCAGAACGCCACGGTTTCTGGCGTGTCATCACTGTAAATCCCGAATTTTTGGTAGGGAGGTCTGGCGTCGTTGTAACCAAGAGGACCGCGATAATCGACAATCTTTTGTCCGTCGACATACAACTGCAATAGCCCGTCACCAAACGGATCGAAGCGCACGATCTTTCTGAAAGTGTGAGGTACGCCTTTAGCTAAGTTTGTCGTTGAACGGTGCAAATAAATATCTGGAGTACGAACCGGCGAGATAGCATTTTTGTCATGGCGAATGATCACGTATAGTTTTTCACCATTAAATTGAATTCCAACCGCTGGACCCAGGTTGCCGGCATCTTCGCTATCCGGAGTTCCATGGGTTTGATCAAATTTTAAATGTTCACTAGTTAAAGTGGCGATTGGTTCAATAAACAATACATAGCTGCTCTCGTAGGTTTTTCCGAAATGGTAAGGCATTCCATTTTGTCCACCGAAACTGATCTCGCATCTTTTGATTGGACGATCAATTTCCGAAGGTTTTTGTCGACGATCACCTTGACGAGCTTCAACTCTAAAACTTTTTGTGTCGGTCGCGAAACTGTAAGGTTTTTCCGCCGATTGAATTTGAAAGTTATAACCATTAATAGTGACGGGCGCAGTTTGATCGCTTGGATAAATACTGGGCGGAAGAGTTGGCAATACAAATCCTGTTGTTGGAGTCGGGGCAGGTGCTGGTGCAGGTGCTGGTGCAGGTGCAGGTGTTGGAGCTGGCGATGGTGCCGGAGTCTGACCGACTAATGCCGCATTTATTGTGCTTAAACTTACTTTACCCGTGGAACCTCTCAGAGATTTATAAAGTGTCTCAAGTTCAGACCCAGACATCGTTTTACGAGCGATGACTTTACGAGCTTGCTCAAAATCACTCGATGAGAACAGGCTATTTCCCGAATTTACCAAATAGGTAAGTACCTTAATTTCGTCCTGGGTTAAGGCATTTGCCACATTTGAAAATAGGAAAATAAATAACAAGATATGGAGTTTAGCAATTAATGAACTTCGGATTTTCATTCTATACCCTTCGGTTAGCAGAACTAAAGTATAGGTGATTCCGAACAACCGAAGGAAAATTAAAATCTATTCAATTTTAAGAGGGGGTTTTGTCTCGCAATGGACATCAAATTTCTTATTGTAGAACTTTTTGTCGCAAGAAAATTTAAAGATTATAACTTCGACAGTTCAAATATTAACTGAGGAAAACCATGGAAGGGCATATTGCATGCCCTTCCGGGGATATTTTAAAATACTATCGCAATTTCATTTTACGTAGTTTGCGCTGACTCACTTTAGGCTGATTAGAAATTTTAAGCGGGCTTTCAACTAAGTTCCCACTTGATGGCCATAAAACATGATATTCGAACCATCGACCGTCAGGGGCATGTCACCAATCAAAGTCCAACCTTCAGGATCTTGGAAAGTAAGATTATTCTCTTGTTTAACAACGCCGAAAGTAAAATCTCCTCCATCGGTGTCTCCATCAGAGCAGGTCATAGCTACGGTCCCTGTCCATGAACCAACAACGTCGGCTTTTGCAAATCCCGTTAATAATAGTATCGCGATAAAAAGTACCTTTGGCGTTTTCATAATTTACTCCTTCAAATTAGTTAGAACTTAACTGCCCCTATCTCAGCCGTTTAACTACGTTTAAGAAAGTAAAATCTTTTTATTGGTGCAGTGTGCACGGACTTGAAATGCAGCAAACGCTCGACCTGTAGTTAGGCGAGCAGCTGAGTACAAATGTCCCCAGGGCTGAAAACACTCGTGAACTGTAGAGCGCAGTGTTTCCTGAACGTTCAAGAATAGATGCGTCATTGGATTTGATTATGACATTTTGATTATAGAAAGTTCGATTAGAAACAAATGAAATTCAATTATTTTGCAAGATGAAGAAAGTAGTCCGTAAGGTACAGGCCCAGAAAAAATTCCTGGATCCCATTAGGAGAATCCAGGAATTTTTAAGAAAACTAACAAACTAGTATGAAAACGGATTTCTATTTTGGTTCGTTACAATAGGACATGCGAGCTTCTACTTTTCTAATAGGAGCTTGGGCGCGGTCCCATTGGTCATTGCGTCCAGTTCTTGTCAGGTAAACTCTTTCAGATCGCAATATTGGATCTACTTGCGCTGTATCTTGTGGATCAAACGAGAAAACAAACTTTGCTTCATCGCGAGCCTGTGTCCACGGTTGATAGATACCTTTTTCATCAGCGAAGAAATGGGTACCGATAGCATTAGTTCCTGCAGGAGCAGGCAAAAGTTCATAACTTCCGTGCGGGCCTTGATAACGATCAGTGCTAAACACTGTCCCATTTGTACTAATTGAAAATCCACCATCATCGTAACAAGTTACCCATACGTAGGGCTGATGATCGGCTGTGCAAAAATCAGCATTTTCTTTAGTAACGTTAAATGGACACTTAGCTGCAGCAAAAGATATCGAGCCTGCTAATAAGGATAAAATCACAATAAATGTTTTCATATAAAACTCCTCTTCATTAAGCTTAGAGCTAAGCAAAAGAAAGTCCTGGGTTGTATTCGATCTCATCCAATCATTTCGTCAAAACTGTATGAATCATTGTCACCAGGAACAATTTTGGCCGACAGCACGGCCCAGGATTTCAGGGGCGACTTCGTCCTAAAGCATACTGGTTTCACCGTGAAAAATATGCTGTCTAATTAAATCACACCGGATAAAATCTCGTCCATCGGTTACACTGCCGAATCGGCTTACCTTAAGCGCCAAAAATTCTGGTAAGTCGATTTAGAAAATCGGGAGAATAAGAAATGAAAACTACAATGATCCTTACGATAATTTGCCTATTCACAACTTCTTTCGCGCAAGCCGGAACAATCCCGGCCGACGAGCTAATTACTTTATTGAAAACGACCCCCACTGTTGGGGATTGTCAGTTGCAGATGGTGGATTATGAACCACGAATAAAACAAAGCCGCCTCCAAATTTTCAGAAGCGAATCCTTCGAAGGTGCATTGGACATTTCTTTCAGCGCGAAAGTTAAAAAAGATAAAAATGTTATCAAACTGGAAGAAAAGAATTTTGATGTTGGTTGTACGATTTTTTGCAGTTCCCAATCATCGACGAAATTAGAAATTAAATTAGATGTAAATAATCAAATTGAATCTTTAAAGTGGAAACGTGGTTCTCGCAAAATTCAGTGTAGCAAATAAACTTAATTAATTCTTTGCTGAGATTCGCTATTAAAGAAATGTAAGCTGTCCGGACTAACCGAGAACGTTGTTTTCTTTCCTTCCAAGGTCTTGTGATTTCCGTTCACCAAAGCCTGTAAAGCAAAATCGCCACATTGAAACTCTATTAAAGTTGCATGACCCAAAAACTCGGCCACGTTGACGGTTCCGCTGACAACGATCGGTAAGTCAGCCCCCAGATGAAAATCTTCGGGGCGTATTCCCAAAATAATTTTTCCGTCCTTCATTAACGAAGTCGGAATCTTGCTTTCAGCAGAGAGCATGACACTTCCGCCTTCTACGACAGAAGTAATTATATTCATGGAAGGACTTCCGATAAATTGCGCGACAAAAACGGAACCAGGCTTGTTATACAGCATTTCCGGAGTACCGATTTGCATGACCTCACCGTTTTTTAAAACGACAATTCTGTCCGCCATCGTCATGGCTTCGGTTTGATCATGGGTAACGTAAATGGTTGTCGCTTTTAAATCGCGCATCAGTTTTTTTATTTCTATTCGCATTCGCGAGCGCAATTGCGCATCTAAATTTGAAAGGGGTTCATCGAATAAAAAAACTTTGGGATTTCGAACAATCGCCCGGCCCATGGCGACTCTTTGTCTTTGGCCTCCAGACAAGGCTTTTGGTTTCCGGTCCAATAGATGTTCGATATCAAGTGTTTTGGCCACTGCCGCGATTCTTTCTTGAATCGCTGGTTTGGGTGTTCCCCGTAATTTTAATCCAAAGGCCATATTGTCAAAAACATTCAAATGCGGGTAAAGCGCATAGCTTTGAAAAACCATGGCGATATCCCGATCGCGGGGTTCGACATCATTCATCACACGGTCGCTTATCTTTATTGTACCTGAAGTTATTTCTTCTAATCCCGCAATCATTCTTAAGGTTGTGGATTTCCCGCAGCCGGAAGGACCGACGAGTGCGATAAATTCGCCTTTTTGTACCGAGAGGCTTAAAGACTTTAAAATGGTTTGAGTACCATAATTTTTTTGAACGTTATCTAATATAACCTCTGCCATAAATAAACCTTTCCCTAGCCCTTAACGGCGCCCGAGCTGATTCCAGAAATAATATGCCGTTGAAAAATTAAAACTATCAAAACAACTGGAACGGTTACGACCACATTTGCTGCCATCAGAATTCCAAAGGGCAATTCATACTCACTGTTACCGGTAAACATACTGATCGCGACCGGGATGGTTCTGGATTTTTCGTTAATCGTAAAAGTCAGAGCAAAAAGGAATTCATTCCAAGCCGCAATAAACGCTAGTAATCCCGTGGTAACGACGGCGGGAACTAATACGGGGAATAGAATTTTGAATACTATTTGGTAGGGCTTGGCTCCATCGATCACTGCAGACTCTTCAAGCTCTTTTGGAATTGATTTCATAAATGAAGTCAAAGTCCATACGGTAAAAGGCAAAGTAAAAATCAAATAAGAAAGACTTAAGCCCAACCAATGATTAAAAAGTCCAAGAGTTTGAATTAAAAAATATAGTCCTGATAAAACCGCAATTTGCGGAAACATAGAAACACCAAGGATCGTCAGAAGTAATGTTGTTCTGCCTCGGAAATGAAGCCGGCCTAACGCGTAGGAAGCAGTGACCCCGGCCAACAGGCTTAATAACACAGTTCCGGTGGCAGTAATGATCGAGTTTAGGATCACTCCAAAAAAGTTCTGCTGCTGAAAAAGCGCACGGTAATTTGTAAAATCAAAATTTCCAATCCATAAAGTTGGTTCGAATATTTCTGATCCAACTTTGAAACTTGAAATAATGGCGTAATAAAAAGGAAAACCGCTAAAAACTATAATGAAAAACAGAAATAGAAAAAAGAGAAACTTAAAAACTAATTTGGGCACAATTAAGTTTCCTTTCTTAGAAAAAGTGTCTGCATTAAAATAAAAATACCGATAATCAGAAAAATCATTACCGAGGCGGCAGAGCCAATTCCCATTTCTTGAAAATCAATTAATTGAGTCCGTGCATAAATCGACATGGTGGATGTTTTTTCATTATTACTGAACAATACGTAAAAAACGTCGAACACACGCAAAGAATCTAGGACCCGAAAGGTCAGGGCGACAAGAATAGTAGGTTTTAATAAAGGCAGTGTAACTTTCCAAAAGCTTTGCCAAGGCGTTGCTCCGTCGACCTTGGCAGCTTCGTGAACTTCAGTAGAAATGGTGGTCAGGCCGGCTAATAAAAGTAAAACCATAAATGGCGTTGTCTTCCATACGTCAATTAATACGACGCTGTACATTTGCATACTTGGTTCGGCTAGGAATGCCATGGCTGAATCGACGACATGCAATTTTAAAAGTATATGGTTTATAAATCCGTATTGTTCATTGTACATCCACTCCCAAATTCGTGTGGATACAACTGTGGGAATCGCCCAAGGTATCAAAATCATGGCTCGAACAAATGATCGAAAGGGAAAGTCTTTGCTTAATGCCAATGCGATCGCAAGCCCAAGAACTAATTCGATAGAAACCGAAATTCCGGTAAATTTTAATGTGGTACCGACGGATTGCCACCAAAGTTCATCATTAAAAAGCGTTTTATAATTTTCAATTCCGTTAAAAGTTGCGCCTTCAAGATCATCAAGGCGGGCATTGGTAAAACTAAAGTAAAATGTCTTTGCCAGTGGATAGGCTGCGACCAGCATTAATAAAATTAAGCTGATCGAAAGCATTTTCCATGCGGTAATGGCCTGTTTTGCCTGCAGGCTTTTCATTCTTTACTTAGACCAATTCTTTTTTAATTTATTTAGATCTTCTTCGAGACCTTTAAGTTCTTTTTCTGCAGTCGAGCTGCCGTTAAGGACCCGGTAAACCCGGCTACGAACGGCGGTTGAAACTTTAGGATAGTCTTTGCCCGAAATAGAAGACGGCCGGCCTACAGCATTTACAAAAACGTCATATAGTTGCTGAAAGAACGGGTTTGCGGCGATTAATTTTTTATCTTTATAAAGTGATGCAATGGTTGGATTGTAAGATCCTTCAATAGCTCGCTCTAGCTGAACTTCGGGAGATGATAGATACCTAACTAGGTCTGAAGCTTCCTTTGGATTTTTAGAATATTTTGAAACGGCTAAATTCCACCCGCCAAGTGTCGCCGAATGTTTTCCGCCATCTGCGCCCTTTGGTAATACGGCAACGCCGACTTTATCTTTAACGCTGGAATCTTTCGCATTCACAAGTTTCCAAGCGTACGGCCAGTTACGCATAAAAACCGCGTTGCCAGCTTGAAACATTCCACGAGCTTCTTCTTCGGAAAAATTCAAAACGCTTTTTGGAGAAATTGTTCCAATCCATTTTGCCGCTCGTTCGATTGCTTTGATGGCTTTAGGATTATTAACGGTAATTTCGCCAGTTTTAGGATCAATGATTCTTCCGGCGTCCTGCGAATCTAACCACTCGAGAATATTGCAAGTCAGACCTTCATAGGACTTACCTTGCCAGACAAAGCCCGATAGTTTGGGATTCTTTTCTTTCTCGACAATTAACTTTGCCGTCTCTTCAAGTTGATCCCAATTTTCCGGAACGGTTTTGTTATATTTTTTTAGTAAGTCTTTGCGATAATACAAAACCCCTGCATCCGTCCAAAACGGCAAAGCATACACCGCACCATTAGCTCCGGTATTATTTTTGATAATTGCTGGGAAGTGAAGGTCGATATGTTTTTTGTCAATATGATCACGAAGATCAATCAGGTGATTGGCCAAAGCGCCGGGCCAGATAATATCAATTTGCACAACATCAATCGAGGGATCTTTCGCCGCAAATGTTTGAAAGAAAACTCCCAGTCTTGCATCAGCATCGTTTGGAGTTTGTACGTAATTCATTTCATTACCGGTTGCTTTGGCCCACGCTTCGCTGTTCTTTTTGCAAAGTTCAAATTCTTGGCCGACGGCTCCGCAGGCAATCGTGATTTTTTTTGCTTGGGCTGAGGTGGTGATCAACAGAAGGCTGGCGATAACTAATAAAGTTTTCAAAATATCCCCTTTGCTATTCAGGCGTAAGGATATGAAAAATTAGGGGTGATTGTCGAGGGTTATTCTTTCCATGTCTTTGACTTCGCCAGAAGTGGCCCGCTGGCAAATGGTGGGAGGGCCATGATTACTTGGGAGCGAAAAGTTTGGTAGCTAATAACTTCCCGAAAGAATCGGTTCACCATAATATCCGGGGTGGTATTTGTTTAGCTCTCCGGATTTTCGATTGCTCGACTTCGGAGACCTAAAAAATCGAACCGGATGCACCAGCTTCGTTCGAACCCCTGATTCATTCCGGAATGCTTTTAACGCATCAGTAATGTCAGAGTCCGAATCGCCGTAAAATACATCCAAATTAAGTTTTTCAATTCGGTCTGTCTTTCCCGCTGGATTTCCTGGTTGATCGATATCAGGTTCAAAGAAAATATCTTCTTTAGCGATTCCCATTTGCGATTGGAAGTATTCGCGAAGTGGTTGTCCATTAATATCAGGTCTTGCGGTGATCGCATAAACTTTGTGCCCAAGGGATTTATGATAGGCAATTAATTCCAAAGCCTTTGCTTTTGGAGTGCTTGGCAAATTTGCTGGTAATGTTTTAACAGCTCCATTGTTCAAAGTTACGACGGATGCCTTACATCCACCGTCGCATCCATTCGTTTGCGTCCAAAATATAATATCGTCTGGTTTTGGAACTCCGCCAGTTGCGAAACCCCGAACGAATGCGGGTGATGTAAATGCCAAAGTATCATCAATATCAAATGCTACCGCGTTCACGTTGGGGAATATCACTGAAGCGCGGGGTGCAATTCCTAGGAAGGTTAATAATTCTGTCGGATTGATTGCACAATTTAGTTTGGTCAACTTTGCACCTTCAGAATGATGAACCAAGGTTGAGCTCGGTTTCAGATCAACCTCGAGTTTGATCGCTGCCTCTATAGGTACAGTTTCTAATCCAGTGTCATTGAAGTCGACATACTCATTAACGGTAGAGCTAGTTCCATCTTCAATACGTACATTAAGTGATGGGCGTTGATTTGATTTTTTGAAGATCGTACTTTGACCGGTGGTCGCGATGATTTCAAAGTTATTAGCTTTAGTCGTAATTTGGAGACTGGCCGCCTTATTTTCACCTTGAATAGTGCAAGCATAGTTTGCTTGCAGTTTGTCGGTACCTTTTGGGAAAGCAGCGTATGCGATGTTAAAGTGAAATAGGGATACGAGTGATAAGGAAAGGTGGGCAAGCAGGCCTATAGACATATTGGTTCCTCTTATAGGGTAGGGATAAATCACTTCCGGCTTTTTGTCTTGAAGAAAGTCAGTTGGACGAATTTATTGCGCCCATTATAAACGTATTACACTTTAGAACCTTGCTTTAAAGGCTTTTGCCCGAGCAAGTAACTTCCAATTGCAGCTTTCCATTATCGGAAACTAACTTTTCCGTGAAACCAGGCGAATTGAAGGAAACGTCTGTAAACCTTTTCCCGACAGATGCGTCTGTTGGGTATTCGGGCGGTAAAAACTTCCAAGCGGTTGTAGAGATATAAACATTGAATGTTTTATTATCGCAGGCGTGCGCAAATACATCCATATCAAGTCTATTGATTTTGTCTACTTCATATCGAACGCCATCACCCCACTCGGGATTTACGTCATCGCCGGAAACAAGTTTTCCGGTGAGAACTTTTTCCCAAGTATTTCCATTGTGGGAAGTTTTCATCGAGCACTCGATCACACCAACTTCGCAGTCTTTCGGGTTCTTAATGCACTGGCAGTTTTCAAGCTGCGCGTGGGAAATGCTCGATATCAAAATTGCGGCGGTAGTGATTATCAGGGATAAATACATATGATCCTCCGTTGCTCAAAAATAGTAGGACTCTTTCGTTTAATGGGCGAGGAAATTTTAAAATGAGCGAAGAAGTTTTAAAAGCGGGATTTGGCCAGCGATGAAATCAAACTATTCATCTTTGGCTTTAGAACGCAGTGTTTCTTGAACGTTCAAGAATAGCTGCGTTAACAAACTACTTAACCCAAACTACTTAGGCCCAAACCAATTAACCCAAACTTTCATCTAGTTAGTTTAAGAGCATTGTCACTCGTAGTGAACTATCCTAACCTTTTCTAAACGGAGGCAGCTATGGCAAATGGATTTTTGGGCATGGTTTTGTCATTAGTATTCACCCAATCAAATGCCTTCGCACTTGCCGAACCGTGGACGATTTTACCCAATGGATGTATTCAGACTGATGTTGAAATTGCCTGCGACCCCTTCACGGTCAACGCCGCTGAAGATATTGCGATCACTGGCAAAGTTAGTTACGACTTCGTTCTAAAACGAGTACAGCATTTAGGATACCTTCCGGTTCGCTTGGCTACTGGTGGTGCGATCGGGGCCATTGAAGTAATCAACTATCAACAATCTGCACTTGGGCCTTATCGTGAAGTTATCGTGTACTTTGCTGCTCACAGAATTGCTGGCGGAGTCGAGCCTGTTTTCTTAAACACGTATGATTTTATTAATCGATCCATGTGGTTCAATATGGATCCAATGAATCCCGAAATCGTCTATTTTATCGAGCGATTGATTTTGGATAGTTCTGAAGATATGGAAATTCCGGTTCAAAAGGCGATCAATCTTGGCCGGCGTGTTTATGGACTTCCCAAAGAGCGCGGTATGATTGCAACCAATTTTAATAATGCCAATACAAAGTCGTTTCGAGTGACCAGTCCGGATTCAATGTTTTCGATCGATTGGAAAATTAAAGCAAACATCATGGTGAATTGGACCGTGCGAGTTCCCCGAGATGTTTATCTTCTTTCAGAAAAAAATGGCGCACCGATTTTAAGTCGATCGGCAGGAACGGTTTACGCGACTACTCCAACGTACATTCCGTTCTGGGACTCGAGTTACTCGATGCCATTTGGACCAGGATACGATGATCTAAATTTTGTTCCAGAGTTTTGGGTTTACCAAGTAAATCCAAACTGGAAGTTTGCACCGCTCGCACGATTTCTCTGGTAATTTCTAAATTGAAAAGGATCGGATTTAAGAACCCTAACCAATGTTTTTCACAGCTTTCAGGCTTGGAATATACAATGGATCATAAGCGCGATTTTCATAGAAAAGTGCCGCTGAATTAACACACGGGTTATAGAGTTCCGCTCGGTAAAAATGCGTTTTGTACCAACTAAAATAACTTCCATGGATCAATAGCGGAAGATCATTCATTTTAGCATACGCAATTAATTGGGGACGCAACTCGCGAGCGCAATCCTTCAGTCGCCACCGCGAAACACCCGGCATTAGATGGTGCTCAAGGTGAAAATTAAAATTGCACAAGATTAACTGTCCCAAGAAATTCGAATCGACAGTTCGGGAAATGTAAAATTGGCGACTATAAAAATCCA
>JAZKJI010000213.1:0-5387 GCA_040384405.1 Bdellovibrionota bacterium | reverse complement strand
AAGCTGCCGTTAATGTATGGAGTGGCTTGGATGCAAACGCCGTTATCGACATTCCAATCAGGTAAGGCAAAATGTAACCCAGCAGGTATCCCTGTAGTACTTTTCCCTGACTCATTAAAAAATAATGGATTGAAAGGCGAACTGCAACGATCAACAAAATGTCGATAGCTACCGCTTTTAACAGAGTTTTAGATTTTAGAATCGTCGGCTGGCGGGAAACAATCCATTCGGCAAAATGAATCATGTGTAATATCGCAAAATAAAAGGGTGGTCCGAGGGGAGTTCTACCTAACCGGGCAAGGGCGGGGGAAAATCTTATTTTACTGATTTGATCGACGGCAGGATCAATTAATTCGGTGTCTCCATCAATCAGGCCCGCTCTTCGATGATGTTGAGTATGGGAAGCTTTGATAAAGTTAAAAGGAAATGCAGCAAAGGCTCCGACGAAACGACCGACGAAAGCATTTACCTTTGGATTTGAAAATGCTGAATCATGCATGCAATCGTGGAACATCAAAATAACTTGAATCGAAATAAATCCGTTTAAAATCGCGGCCGGTACGGCAAAAAACATATTGTCCACTACCGAAGAAACATAACAAAGCGAAAGAAATACCAAGAATAAAGTAATATCAATAGAGCCTTCGACTAAAGCAGGCAAACGTTTCGGAACATGAACATCAAAAGGTTGTTTTTTAAAGTTAGTTCGCATTTTTAACCTCTAAAGGAATTTCTAAACTAGGAATAAATAACGGGTTCAGCGGTTCATTACTGGAAACGAAATTTTCGAAATTGGTGCTCGGATTATAAAGACTTTTCCGAGACGCAGAATGCTGGGCATACCAATCGAAGTAACTCGGGTGAATCAGAAGTGGAAGATTATTTTCCCGTGCAAACTTTAAAAGCTGGGGACGAACTTCCATGGCAAAATTCTTAAGTCTCCAGCGGGATACTTTGGGAAATAAATGATGTTCCATATGGAAATTCAAATTGCTAAAAAGAAATTGTCCAAAAGAATTTGAATCGACAGTTCTGGTGGCAAAAAGCGGGCGTAAACGAAACTCGATATCTTTTAAACTATAGGCAGCCGTCGCACTGTGGGAGGGTCGGCAAGCAAAAGCAGTTAAGGCCATGCCAACCAAGTAAGGTACAAAATATCCGATCAGATAGGCTTGCGGAACTTTATGAATGGATACCAAGTAAATATGCAGCGATCCCCTGACAATCAAAATACTTACTAGGTCCAAAGCTACTGCGCGATTCATTTTGGTTAAATTGCTTAAGGCTGAAGATTTTTGAGTAATCCAGTTGGCAAAATGTCCAAGTATTAAAACGAAAAAATAAAGGAAAGGCCAAAGCGGAGTTTTACCTATCCTTACCAAAATGGGAGCAAGAAGTTCATTCTTTGCGCGCTCTTCCGAAGGGTCCATAATTTCGGTGTCGCCGTCTATAAGGCCAAGGACTTTATGGTGCTGCAAGTGAGATGCTTTAATAAAGTTATACGGAAATGCCGCGATCACACCAATTAGAAATCCAAATAGATCATTAAGCTTTTGATTCTTAAAAGCCGATCCGTGCATACAATCGTGAAACAATAAAATCATGTGAATTGATACAACGCCGTTAAACACACTTAGCGCGACAGCTAGGTACAGATTGTCGGTATGGGCAGCCCCAAAAAAACAGGAGATGTAAACTATTAACGTCATCGAAGAAATCAATAGTTCTTGGTAAGCGGGTAACCGCAGAGGGATGTTTGGCAGGATCCTTGATAATTTGGATTCTAATTTCATTTAATCCCCCCATGTGGAGCGGGCAATTTAACGTATAGGCCGCAAAACCACTGTTATCGTGGGATAACTTTTGGACTATTCGTTCAAAGATTGAAAAAATTTTATTGCTAAAACTTGCTAGAACATTGGGGCACTTAGAGGGTACTATAGGCACAATGAATACGGACGATTTGAACGAAAGACTTAAGAGATTTTTAAATGCCATGCACCCGATTCCAGAATCGGAATGGCAGCGCTTTACCAAAACTATTCAATACAAGCATTTTCAAAAGGGCGATTATTATTGCAGGGTAGGCGAAGTCTGCCGCATGTCTTCGTTTATTGGTTCGGGTTTCTTTGAAGCCGCTTTTGTCGATGCCGAGGGGAACTATGCGATCAGGAAATTTTATTCTCCGGGACAAGCAGTTAGTTCCTATCGATCATTAATAACCGGCGAACCTTCTGAAATTGACGTAGTCAGTTTAACCGATAGCTACGTAACGGTCCTTGCCGAAAAGGATCAAAATGCACTTTACGAACAGCATCCTGTTTGGGTGCACATCGGAAGAAGATTCGGCGAGATTGAAATGATCGCTCGCGAAAAGCGCGAAAAAGATTTGTTATTAAAATCCCCGGAAGAAAGATATTTAGATTTCATAAAAGAAAATGAACAATTGATTCCTCATCTGACAGACAAAAAAATCTCTGCCTATTTAGGAATAACCAATGTCTCGTTAAGCCGATTAAAAAAGCGGTTAACTGAAAAATAGCTCGAAATAGTTTTCCATTATAGCGTTCCGTGAGAGCTCCATCAGCGTTCCATTATGGAGCGTTTCGAAAATACATGCTGAACTACTATTCAAAACTGCTGGCTTGGACGATTTTGCTAACTTTCCTGCCCCTAGATTCCGACCTATAAGACATGGAAATTGCACCTAAATATGGCTAAAGCACATTCATCTTTTGGGGTTACGTGAAAAAACAAAATTCAGTTAAAAAATTTGCGTATATTTTCGGAGTTTTCTTTGTGGCACTTACCTACAATGCTTGTTCGCAAGGTGGGTTTCAGTCAAAAACTGTCGGTGGTTCAGAGCTAGCAAAATTCGAAGTCGTTAAGGGCCCGGTCAGTAACCCAGGTGAAGTTTTGATTCCGGGAACAGGTTGGACCGGGGAAACTCCGCAACCTTCGCAAATCGGCAGCGGACAAGCATCAAACAAAAAACCTATCGCCCATTGGGATATGGTTCCCTACCAAACCGTAAATGATAAAATAAATGTTGGATTATTGGCTTATCACTTTAACGGAATTTCTCATGTTGATTTCTCGGTGGATAACGGGCCGTGGATTTCTGTCGAAAAACCAGTTTTAAATACGGCGACAAATGTAGAAGAATTTTTTGTAACGTTAGATGCCAGCAAATTTAATCGTGACGGATTAGTAGAGATTCGTGCGATCGCATATCCAAACATTGGAATTCCAAAAGTGTTTCAGGGTACAACTCGCATGAACGAATCTTCGGCATTGCTAATAAACGTAAATGGCAAAGGGACACTTCCCCATCCGATCCGTTACGCAGCGACAAATGGAAATGATTCTAATGATTGTATGACTCGTGCAACTGCCTGCCTAACCATAAAACGGGCCGTAGTATCAGCAAATGTTGCAGACATTAGCGGTCTTGAAGTTCGATTAAGTGAAGGTATGTGGGATATTCCGCACGTACAAAATGTAAGTGCGAACAATCAATACATCACTTATACCTCTTCACCCGAAAGCGATCCAAAGAAAGTTTATTTAACGGGAATTGATGCAAAGGGGCCATTCGACAGTGCGGGGGCAGCTCTCAAATTAATGCGAACTTATAATATTTCGATCACTGGGCCCCTGGCGAAAGCACCGGGTGGAGACTTCGAAGATTATATGTGGGTAGACCAAACAAATGTGGTGAATGTAATTGATCCTATGTGCGAAGCTCGCGGAACCTGTTTCCTGACGACAGGCCATGCTCCATTCGATGGACTTTATTACACCGACGTTTTTATGGATCACAATTCGCCTTATGGAGGCACCCTTGCGCGAAATGTTTTTTCGGAGCGATCGGCTGGTGGACACGCAAGCGGACTTGCGACGGTAATTAATTATACGATTAAAACAGTTTACGGATCAGGATATAAATTTTCTGACGGAACGATCGGACCCGATTATCACGGAGATTATTATCAAGGGCATGCGCGCAGAGATAACATAATTATTTACGGTGGAAAAATTGCTCCGGGCGGTGAACATATGAGTTTACGCGGAATCGTGGGAATGCGAAGAGACGTAGCCATTGTAAATACAAGACTAAATTTAGCTGAGGTCGGAAACGGCGGCTGGGGTTGGTCAGCCTGTGGAAATGCACAGCAGGGCGCGATCGATCACTTAGTAATGATAAATACCTATATCAGCGGAGCCGGGGATTGGTGCGGAGAATCAGCAGCTGGTGGCGTCGTCGATCCAAACTTCATGTTAAACATTTTATTCGATCAGGCTTTTTTCGCGAACGGCCATCCAGAGCAAATACCATATCCATTGGGATTGCCGGGAGTAAAAGTAGTTCGATGATTTCATGGTGACATCGCTGGAAAAGTTTAGATATCTTTACAGGCATGAAAAGAAAAAACTCGGAAGAATTTCCACAAGAACTCTGGTCGCTTTTTGACAAATACGTACACGGTGAAATGGACCGCAGAACCTTTCTGGGTCATGCAGCCAAATTTGCGGTCGGTGGTCTAACGGCAACCGCACTTTTCGAAGCCATGCGCCCTAATTACGCATGGGCAATTCAGATTCCAAAAGATGATAAGAGAATCAAAACCGAACAAGTCACGGTGAAATCCCCAAAGGGCAATGGAAAAATAAGTGGCCATCTAGCGATGCCCGCAAAAACTGGTACATACCCAGTCGTATTAGTTGTCCACGAAAACCGAGGACTCAATCCATACATTGAAGATGTCGCGCGACGATTAGCAGTCGAAGGCTACGGTGCGTTTGCTCCAGATGGTTTAACGAGCGTCGGTGGTTACCCAGGTGATGATGAAAAAGGCGGAGAACTATTCAAAAAAGTCGATCGCGAGAAAATGACAGAAGACTTCATCGCCGCAGCTACGTGGCTAAAAACAAGATCTGATTCCACAGGAAAATTAGGAGTAGTGGGTTTTTGTTTCGGCGGCGCAATCGCAAACACATTAGCAGTTAAAATGGGAAGCGATCTTCAAGCGGCAGTTCCATTTTACGGCTCCCAACCCGAGCCCGAACAAGTATCAAAGATCAAAGCCGCGATCCTAATTCACGACGCCTCACTCGATGAGCGCATAGTAAAAGGTTGGCCAGCCTACGAAGCAGCACTAAAGAAAAACAAAATCAATTACACACACCACATGTACGAAGGTGCGAATCACGGTTTTCACAACGACACGACACCTCGCTATGATGAAAAAGCAGCAAAGCTGGCGTGGACAAGAACGGTAGAGTTTTTTAATAAGCATTTGAAGTAAAAAATCTAATTTAAGTTTAACTTGAAAAAATAATTAGGCTCGCCGACGGCATCGCAAACCTGAGGTGGTAAATGGCCG
>JAZKJI010000212.1:8151-10179 GCA_040384405.1 Bdellovibrionota bacterium | reverse complement strand
GGGATGTTTTGGATGTTGTTTAACTGTACCTACAACTTTTAATGAAGATTCTTGTGCGATTTGATCGAACTTTTCTAAGGCTTGCTCGGAAGCTTCACCTTTAAAAAAAACGCAAGGCACCGTTCCAGTTCCATCACGAAGTTCTAAAAACTTCACTTTACCTGATGATCTGGTTTGGTATGCCCAACCCTTAAGTTCAACCTTTTCACCCACGTGATTTTTAAGGTCCGAAACCCAATACCGCATGGCTGCTCCTTTCGAAAACGTGCATCGAAAGTTGTACCATGCGCAAGAGTGGAATCAACAGTTTATGGGAGGAGCGATCGAGTCAAAACTCTATTGATTAACAATAAGCTTTAGGCGGTCATAAGCCTTCGCAGCATTTATCTGGCCACGAGTGATTGTGCGGGATTCCTTATTTGGAATCACGTCCACGGACTCCAAAATTGCTTTTTTAATTTGCAATGAGTCAGCCGATGGAAATGCACCGCGGAGTAGTGCCGTGATCCCAGTGACAAACGGTGCCGCCATACTTGTTCCGGTCATGTTCCCCCAAGAGTTTCCGGGAACGGTACTATAAATCATTTCGCCGGGTGCCGTCAGATGAACAATTGTTTCACTGAAGTTAGAAAAACCCGTCATGAAATTATCGATACTATGAGCACCAACATTTATTTGTCGCGGTAAGCGGAAAGACGATGGAACGTTATAATTATAATCCAAGTTCTGTCCGTTATTTCCGGAAGCAGCGATGAACATAATTCCTTTTTGATCAAGCTTAGCCACTACACTTGCCAAAATAGGAGCACAATCTGCTACACCCCAACTTGCATTGATCACTTTAGCTCCGCGTCCTGCCACATATTGAACAGCGCGAAGTGCGCCTTCTAAATTTCCCGAGCCTTTGTGATCCAAAAAAGAACCGATAATTATTTTTGCTTGTGGTGCGATTCCTTTTACACCATTGGTACCATGCTCGCCTGCAATGACTCCTGAAACATGCGTTCCGTGGGCGTTTGGTAACTGAACGACGTTTCCTTGAGTGTCTTTTACGTAACCGTCATTGGTAATATCTAAACCTCGGAAGTCATCGACTTCGCCATTGTTATCGTTATCTTTTCCATCCATAGTAGAATCTGAAAAATTATAGGCAATACGTTTTGAAAGTTGCGGGTGGGTATCATCGACAAACGCATCAACAACACCTATTAAAACATCTTTTCCGTAAATTCCTTTATCCCAAAGTTGTTGAACTTGGGTAGAACCTTGTCCCCAATTATTATCATTTCCAAAAAACGCGTTTTCGGAGACTTCAGAGTCATGGGTTTTAACCATTTGGTTATACTGAACTTGTTTAATATATTGTATTTGAGGACGAACAAATTCTTCTTTGAATTTTTCAATATCATTAACTTTTTCCAAAGTAATCTCGCCGCTCTCCCACTCGACAATTACTTCACTAGTAATTGCGGTTGCGGATACGCAACTTGCACTTTTTAATGATTCGGTGGCATTGGCAAATTTTGCTGGTTGACCACAAGATGATAGCGCTAATCCCATAAGGACCAATGACACCTTGAGAATTCTAACGTCCATGTGAACTCCTCGAGGTCCTATCAGATAAGACTGATATATGGACTCTCCAGGTTAGTCTTCGGCATCAAAATGAGACAATCGTAGTCGAGAAAGTTAGAATTTAGGCCTCAGGACCAAAGCCCATTACATTCGGGCAACAAGTTCTTTTAGAAAGGCGCAAAATTGTTTTTCAACCCGTCCGGCAGTTTCCGTGACTTCTTGATGGGTTAGCTTATGTCGGCTGATTCCCGCAGCTAGATTGGTTATGCAGCTGACGGCACCAACCCTTAGACCTAAATGATTAGCAGCAATTGTTTCCGGAACGGTACTCATTCCAACGGCTTTTCCGCCGATCATCTTTAGATATCTGACTTCAGCAGGCGTTTCATAAGTCGGCCCGCTAACTCCGCAGTAAACACCCTTATGGTAACGGGTGTTTTGCTCTTGAAAAAC
>JAZKJI010000212.1:0-8141 GCA_040384405.1 Bdellovibrionota bacterium | reverse complement strand
TCGGTCATAAGCTTCGGTCATATCCGGAAAACGTGGACCTAACTCTTTTAAGTTTGGACCCGTTAAAGGATTACTTCCCATCAAATTAATATGATCTTCGATAATCATAAATTCCCCGGCTTGCATCGTATCGCCGAAACCACCAGCAGAATTTGTAAGAATCAAGCTTTCAATCCCTAAAAGCGCAAGTGTTCGAGTTGGAAAAACCACGGTTTCCATTGGGTGGCCTTCGTAGTAATGAAGGCGGCCTTGCAAAAGCACTACGGATTTACCAGAAATTTCACCCAAGATTAATTGGCCCTTGTGGCCTTCAACAGTTGTTGAATGAAAATTCGGAATTTCGTGGAAAGGAATTTGGACATCAACTTTTACTTCATTAACAAATGATCCTAAACCAGAACCCAGCACGATTCCTACTTGAGGCTTTATTGAAGTTTTGGAACGAATATAAGAAATCGATTCTTTTAGTTTTTCAAAAACCATTTTCTTATCCCCTCAATACTTCCGCAATCAACGGAATCTCAGTCGGTTTAGTTGGCCCTACTATTATGGCTTTTGATAAAAGCTGTAAAGCAGCGGCTCGTAATGCTGGATCTTTTGAATACACGCTAAAAAGCGGTTCCCCAGGTTGGACAGCGTCCCCCGTTTTTTTATGAAATTCAATCCCTGAAACGGGATCAATAATATCAGCACTAGTTTGGCGGCCAGCTTTCAATAAAATACCAGCAACTCCAATATGTTCAGTATTAAACGATTCAACAAAACCTGCGGTTTGGCTTTGAACTGCTTCTTTGTCGTCACAAATAAGAGGTAGTTTAGAGAGATCGCCCCCTTGAACCTTACAAATTTGTTCAAACTTCTTATAAGCCGCACCGCTTTCTAAGACTTTCTCGCATTTATGAAGTGCTTCTTCAAATGAACCGGCCGCACCTCCTAAAAAAGCCATGTGAGCTGCTAAATGAAGACTTAATTTTTTAGTGTCAGCATAAAGATCTCTTCCGTTAAGATTTAAACAAGTTTTTCCCTGAAAAATTTCAACACATTCAAAAACCTCTAAAGAATTTCCTGCAAAACGGCCTAATGGTTGATTCATGTCGGTTAGTAATGACGTAATTTTTTTCCCTGCACCTTTACCTACAGACATTAAATGAATTGCAAGCTCCCGGGCGTCTTCCAAGTTTTTCATGAAAGCGCCTGAACCATACTTAACATCCAATACAAGTGCATCGATTCCTTCGGCAATTTTTTTCGACATGATACTAGCGCAAATCAAAGATAGATTTTCAACGGTCGCGGTAACGTCTCTTAACGCATAAATCTTTTTATCCGCCGGACAAATTTCTTTTGTTTGCCCAATGAATGATAAATTTTCTGAAGCTACCATCTTTTTAAACTGATCTAAGTTAAGTTGAGTGTTAAAGCCCGGAATACTTTCTAATTTATCAAGCGTCCCGCCGGTGTGACCAAGCCCGCGACCAGAAATCATTGGAACGGGGACGTCAAGGCAAGCAACGATCGGCGCAATTAACAAGCTTGTTTTATCACCAACTCCACCCGTACTGTGCTTATCAACTTTTATTCTTGGTATAAACGAAAAATCCACAACCTCACCAGAGTGAAGCATCGAACTTGTTAAGGCCAAAGTTTCTGCCGCATCCATTTTCTTAAAGAAGATCGCCATAAGCAAAGCGGACATTTGGTAATCCGGAATTTCACCTTTTGTATAGCCTTGAATAAAAAAATCGATTTCCTCGGTCGTTAAAGCAAATCCGCGTCTCTTCTTTTTAATAATTTCTACGGGTATATGATTCATTAATAAGATCCTTCGGTATTAAGACCCATAAGAATTTGAACGCCGGAACTAGTTCCTAGTCGTGACACGCCCAAATCTAAAAAGCGTTGTGCGGTTTCCAGATTTTTAATTCCGCCACTTGCTTTTATTAGGACATGATCTGCCAAGTGTTTTTTAAAAAGGACGACGTCTTCAAACGTTGCTCCGCCACCGGCAAAGCCTGTACTTGTTTTAATAAACTGGGCTCCACTTTGACTGACGATCTTACATGCATTTATTTTTTCAGTTTGATTTAGTAGTGAGGTTTCAATGATAACCTTAACGGTTCTACCCCATGCTTCTTTTACAACGGCTTCAATATCTTTTTCGACTTCTTTAAATAATCCTTCTTTAAGTGCACCAATTGATAAAACCATATCAATTTCTTCAGCACCCAAATCAGTAGCAGTACCGCATTCGAAAACTTTTACATTAGTATCCGAAGCACCTAAGGGAAATCCAATAACTGAAACTGGTTTTACCGATGAGCCTTTTAATAATTTGGTGACCAAGGAAATATAAACGGAATTTACACAAACCCCAAAAAATCCATGATGAATAGCTTCCGCGCAAATCTTTTCGATCTCCTTCGAAGTTGCCTCTGGCTTTAATAATGTGTGATCGATTTTTTGCGCGATATTTTTAATCGCAGCTTGATCAGCGGGGTTCATTTGTGGCTCCTCGGATTCACGTTAGCTGTGGGATCCGAGGATGTCAAAACCGTGTTTAGCTTGCTTTTGATGAACCTGGAGGTCCACTTTCAGTGTCTTTACCTAAGAATGTTTTTGCATCTTTCGGAGATACTTTTCCGGCTTTAACTAAACCATCTATGTATTTCTCGAATAATATCATTCCTTGGCCGGCACTTGTTTGCATTGCAGAAGGGATTTGGTGAATCTTTCCTTCACGGATAAGATTGGAAACCGCTTTGGTATTTTTCATAATTTCGTAAGCGGCAACTCGGCCTTGTCCGTCAGCTCTTGGGAAAAGAGTCTGAGCGATAACACCACGCAAGCTCTCTGCTAACATGGTACGAATTTGTTGCTGCTGTCCTGCAGGGAAAACGTCGATGATACGGTCAATAGTTTTTGCTGCACCATTCGTATGTAGCGTTCCGAAAACTAAGTGACCAGTTTCTGCAGCCGTAAGGGCTAGAGAAATTGTTTCTAAGTCCCGCAACTCTCCCACAAGCATGATATCTGGATCTTCCCGTAGTGCTGCTTTTAAAGCGTTACCGAAAGACTTTGTATGAGATCCAACTTCACGTTGGTTAACTAAACATTTAATATTTTGATGCACAAACTCCACCGGATCTTCGATGGTAAGAATGTGACCTTCAGTTTTCATATTAATTTCGTGAATCAAAGCAGCTAACGTTGTCGACTTACCAGATCCTGTTGGACCCGTTACCAGGATCAGTCCACGATCAATATCAACTAGATCAACAATTGCTTGCGGAAGATTAAGTTCTGCAACGCTCTTAATTTTTTCTGGAATTACCCGGAATACTGCCCCGAGGCCCTTTCGCTGCATAAATATATTGCAACGAAAACGTCCAACGCTGGGTAAGGAATAGGCACAATCAAGTTCCCATTTTTCGATAAAATTTTTCTTTTGTTTTTCAGAGAGAATTTCAAACAGCAAACCTTGCACATCTTGACTAGAAAGCTCGCGGTAATTCAGTGGCACCATGTTTCCATGCAAGCGCAGGAATGGTGGCGCACCGCTAGCAAGGTGGAGATCCGAAGCTCCTTGCTGCACCATGATCTTAAATAATTCATCAATACTTGCCATGACTTCCTCGTTAACCCATTTACTTTTCGGTTAAATGGTGTTGTTTATAAATCTATGTCGGCAGAAATCCTTATAAACGTTAAACCTCAGGAAACCCGCGTGGCTTACGTCGAGGGCGGAATATTAACGGATTTGAAGTTTGAACGTAAAACTTCCCCGACGATGGTCGGTTCTGTTCACAGGGGAACAGTCATCCGCGTTCTCCCAGGAATGCAGGCTGCGTTTGTCGACATAGGTCTAGAAAAAGCAGCTTTCTTATACGTCGGCGATATTCGCGAAGATGTGGACTCAGATGCCTATCCTTTTTCCGAGAGCGAAAACGGAGAACCATTATTAGAAGACGGCGGCGATGAAGAAAAAATTCCAGTTTCCAATACCCCAAAAATTCCTATTCAAGATCTCTTAAAAGAAGGCCAATCAATCTTAGTTCAAGTAGCAAAAGATCCATTGGGTACAAAAGGCGCAAGGTTAACGACCCATATTTCTTTACCGGGAAGATTCGTCGTCTACCTGCCAACGGTCAGACACTTAGGAATTTCCAGAAGAATTGAAAATGAAGACGAACGTGAGCGACTCAAAAAGATCGTTCAAAAAATGAATCCGCAAGGCGGAGTTATTGTCAGAACAGCTGGTGAAGGCGCTGCGGATGAACAGTTACGCGCAGATATCGAATACCTTGATCGCTTAGGAAAAGAAATTTTTAAGAATTACGAAAAAAAGAAAACTCCCGGAATGATTCATCAGGAAATCGATGTAGAGCTTCGCGCACTTCGGGATTTAATGAATGAAAATGTCAGTTGCGTTTGGGTTGACGATGCCGAGGTTCACAAAAAAGTTGTGAAGTTCGTTTCCCAGCTAATGCCAAAATATAAACAAAACATAATCCAGTATGAAGATCGAAAACCGCTTTTTGATTTATACGATATTGATATGGAAATTTCCCGTTCCATGGACAGAAAAATCTGGCTTAAGTCAGGTGGTTATATTGTCATCGACGAAGCGGAAGCTTTAGTCGTTATCGATATCAACACCGGCCGATTCGTGGGCAAAAAAGATCTGGAAGATACGATTTTAAAAACGAATTTAGAAGCTGTGAAAGAAATTGCCCATCAACTTCGAATCAGAAACTGCGGCGGAATTATCATTATCGACTTTATCGATATGGAGAAAGAATCCCACCGCGAAAAAGTGTTGGACGCATTGAAAGAAGATCTGGTTAAAGACCGCGCCCGGACTAACGTAATGTCCATGTCCCAACTGGGTTTGGTGGAAATGACGCGCAAGCGCATTCGTCCAAGTTTGATCAAAAGTTTATGTGATCCCTGCCGATATTGCGAGGGTAAGGGTTACATCAAAAAGAAGTCGACGGTGGCCAACGAAATATTCCGTGAACTTGAGCGCGAGCATTTGTCTTTTGATAAGAAAAAGAAGAACATCGTCGTTCACTGTCATGCGGAAGTGATCGATTGGATTTACGAAGTCGAGGGTGAAACCCTGGAATTTATCGAAAAAAAGATCGAACAGTCCATTGCCTTCAAAATTGAACCTGGATACCACTTAGAGCAATATGAAGTATTTTATGTTTAAAAATAAACGAATATTATCGATACTTTATATCATTGTTCTATTAGGACTTGATCAGGTAACTAAGTGGGGCGCTGTACTTTTCCTAAAGGATCAAGGATCTTACGTATTTCTTAATAATTTCTTTAGGTTAGAGTACGCCGAGAACAAAGGCGCATTCTTAAGTTTAGGTGCCGGTATGTCCGATACCATGCGCTTTGTGATTTTAAACTTACTCGTTACCGTGGTGATTTTGTGGCTACTTTGGGAACTTTTAAAAAAGACCCTGGATCCTATAAAACAGACTTCTTACATCCTTATTGTATCTGGGGGCGTAGGAAACCTGGTTGACCGGTACTTTCAAGGGTACGTCGTCGACTTTGCTAATATGGGATTTGGAAGCATTAGAACGGGCATATTTAATTTAGCCGATGTCTATATCATGATGGCCCTTTTTCTCCTTCTGACTCCCGAGAAGTGGACCGCACGTCTGTTCCCGCCAAAAGTCCAGCTGCCTACTAAATCCTGAAACTAGTTGACAGATTGTAGTGCAAAGTGGCAATTCTTTGAGCCTTGTCATTCCCTTGGAGGAACTAATGTACGCAATTATCAAGACCGGTGGTAAGCAATACACCGTACGTCCAGGCGACGTCATTCACGTTGAAAAATTAGACCAAGAATTAGGTTCTGAATTCAACTTTCCAGAAATTCTTTTTGTTGGTGGCGACGCTACTTTTGTAGGTTCTCCGTTAGTTGCAGATGCAGTAGTTACTGCAGTGGTTACTAAACAAGCAAAATCACGCAAAGTTATCGTTTTCAAAAAGAAACGAAGACATTCATACAGAAAATTTGCGACTCATCGTCAAACTTTCACAGAAATTTTCATCAAAGCAATCTCTGCTCCAAATGGAAAGAGCTTAAAGTCCGATGAAACTCCACGCGTTCAAGATATGGCGCAAGTGAGACAAGATCGTATCGCAAGCAAAATGGAAACTCGC
Source organism: Bdellovibrionota bacterium (assembly GCA_040384405.1). Classification (GTDB taxonomy): domain Bacteria; phylum Bdellovibrionota; class Bdellovibrionia; order Bdellovibrionales; family Bdellovibrionaceae; genus JAZKJI01. Next base: position 1,955 of record JAZKJI010000212.1, on the reverse strand, counting down.
AAAGCACGCGTTTCTGCTCGTGGCCCAGAAGCCGAAGCAGCAGCGAAGAAGCCAGCTAAAAAAGCCGCAGCTCCTAAAAAGACAGCGGGCGCTGGAAAATCTGCTCCTAAAAAAGCAGGCGCGAAGAAGAAAACAGCAACTAAAACTAAAAAAGCAGCGAAGTAATTAGCAGCTAAGATTTCAGACGGAGGATACAATGGCATCGAAAAAAGCCGGTGGTAGTACAAAGAACGGTCGGGACTCACAAAGTAAAAGATTAGGCGTTAAACGATTCGGTGGTGAAGCTGTCCTTCCCGGAACAATCATCGTCAGACAACGCGGAACTAAATTTCACGTAGGTAACAACGTAAAAATCGGAAGAGATCACACGATCTATTCAACTATTGAAGGGCACGTAAAATTCGAACGCCAATCAAAAGTAAGATTCCGCATCAGCGTTTATCCTAAAACTGAAACTGCAGCAGCGTAAGCTACCGCAAGCGAATTTAAAATAGTAATTGGGGAAGGGGAGCTATAACAGGCTCCCCTTTTTGTTGAACACATGAATTTTATAGATGAAGTAGTAATAAAAGTAGCATCAGGCCGTGGCGGACCAGGCTCGATTAGTTTTCGACGGGAATCATTCTACCCTCGCGGCGGACCCGATGGCGGTGATGGTGGCCGTGGTGGGCACGTTATTTTTAAAACTTCTCCCCACATCAATTCATTGATGGATTTTAAACCAAGGAAGACATATTCGGCAGAAAATGGCGAACAAGGATCCGGACGAAATTGTTCTGGTGCTGACGGCAAAGACTTAATCCTAACAGTTCCGGAAGGAACTATTATTCGTGATGAAAACGGAAATGTTCTAGCTGACTTAGGCGTTCAATCGGAACTGACATTTCTTGAAGGTGGCCGTGGCGGAAAAGGAAACTGGTTCTTTAGAACAAGTGTAAATCAAGCTCCAGAATACGCTCAGCCGGGCGAAGACAACAAAGTTCGTGAAATTACTTTAGAATTAAAATTAATAGCAGATGTTGGAATTATTGGATTTCCGAATGCCGGTAAATCAACGCTGATTTCAAAAATTTCTGCAGCAAAACCAAAAATTGCTGATTATCCGTTCACAACTTTGACGGCCCATTTGGGTGTTGTTAAGTGGGCAGAATTCAAATCTTTCGTCGTAGCCGATATACCGGGTCTTATTAAAGGTGCGCATGAAGGCGTAGGACTCGGAATTCAATTTTTAAAACATATTGAAAGAACGAAATTTTTTATCCATCTAATTGATGCTTCCAGTTTTTCAGGACGAAATCCTGCCCAAGACTTTGAAGAAATTAATCACGAATTAAAAATGTATGACGAAATTAACAAGGGTAAAGAGGGCTTCTTCCCTTTGTCTAACCGCCCACAGTTTGTAGTATTAAATAAAATTGATACGCTTGATAAAAAAGATTTAGATAAGATGAAAAAAGCATTTAAAGAAAAAACTGGGCAAGAACCTGCCCTTATTTCCGCTGTGACTGGGACTAACGTTAAAGACCTGGTAAACACGATTGGAAATAAATTATATAATGAGGTAGCGCCATGAGAAGAGGCATATTCGGTGGAAGTTTTAACCCACCACACATGGGACATCTTAAAAGCTTAGAAGCCATCATCAAAAAGACGGGCTTGGATGCTATTCACGTAATCCCTAGCCATCAGAATCCAGGAAAACTTAAAACTGAAGGTCCTACTCCTGAACAGAGAATGAAAATGGTAGAACTTTGTCTTCAAGGATTTTCACCAAAGTTCATTTTGGATGATCGTGAAATCCGCCGCGGTGGCAAAAGCTATACGATCGATACAGTTAACGAATTAAAAAAAGAATATCCAAAAGACGAACTTATTTTGATTGTTGGTCTTGATCAATTTGAAGCCTTCCATTCTTGGAAGGACTATCCACAGATTTTGGAAAGTGCCAGTTTGAT
>JAZKJI010000211.1:3915-7299 GCA_040384405.1 Bdellovibrionota bacterium | reverse complement strand
CATCCCGCTTGTCATGATAAGTATGCCCGTAGTCATGGAGTTTCTGGCCATCGGCAATAAAGAAATCGTAAGCCTTTCTGTCGCCTCCGACCGCTTGATAAAAGAATTTTTCAGCATTGAAGCCGTCAGCCATTTTATCTGAAGTTTTTAGGCTCCTGAGGGTATACGAGAGCACGTCTGGAAAGAGATTGTGTGGGACTGCGTTTCGACAAAGATTCCTTTTCTCGCAAGTATCGCCTTTGCATTCGATTTGAAAGGCTGATGAGGACACGTCGGACTGCGTTCGATAGATACTGGTTGAACCTTCAGGTTCCTTGATCGCAACAAACCCGCCCCATTGTCCTGTATTTATCTGAACGAGTTCGATTCTATTACTTAAAACACGACCGGTTTTAACAAAAAGAGCTCCTATGTTGGGTGCGTCTCCGCTGCCACCGCCGATCAATACGTCCTTAAACCCGCTTGGTTGAAAGCCACAGACGATCAATTCTTTTCCATCAGTGGTTTTAGAAATGATCTCATTTTCTCCGCCGCCGGCTTCACAAGGAGTTGCTACGTCCAGAGTTTCAACCGTCGCGCCCGGCTGTGCGTTTTTGACGATAAAGGTTCTCGTCTCGATTTTGTTTGGTGGTGCTTCCGCTGCGATACCATTCTTGTTTGAGAAAACGAGAAGCATTAGCGCAGCGATACAATAACGGGCATGTGATTTTTGCATTCCTCATTTGAATTGATGCAATGAGGATTGGTCAACAAGCCAACATCTCCTTAACGCAAACGAGTCAGGATCATTGCGGCATACCGACCATCCAATAACTAAACTTGCCAAAGTTTAACCCAGACTTTTTGGGCTAGCGGAGGGCAGGATTCACCAACACTAAATATTCTTTCGACCCAATCTGGTTAACGATCCCATCCATTTTTCCTTCTTCATTCTTCTTACGATAAGCATTCCGAGCCGTGGTCTGAATAAAACAACCAAGCGGTGTTGCACCTTTGCCATCCTCAGAATTTCCGCAAGGAAAAGGTAAGCGCGTTCTTTCTTCATCAGCATTTCGTGGAAAGTGGCTTGTCGTAAAACTAAACCCCGGGTAGTTAAATTCATTTTGAATTAGGCTTGGAATACTATCCGTCGATTTTGTTGTAGATGCCTGATTTGCCAAAATAAAAGCAACCCTCTTACCGCTGTCTAAAATTTTCTTTAACCCTTGTAAGAAAGGATCCTTTCCCAAAGACAAATCAATCGCCTCCGTTGTCGCGACCAAGTTTTTATGGGGAAGATTTGAATCAATAATAACGTAATCAAATTTTGTGCTGGGATCATTGTTCGTTTGGAAAAATGTATTCCATAAAGAATATTGATAAGCCTGCTCTGGTTGAACACCGACGAAAATCACTTTTGCCATTTGTAATTCGACCCGTAGCCTTTGGGAAAGGGCCTGGGAAAACTGCTCGTCAGAATTAAATTGAGAATAATTTATCTTTGCAATCGGGCGCGGCTGAATGCCCAGGTAAACGGAGGCTCCGAGGCCAGCGATAACTAATAGAACCAGAAATATCCAATAAGCCTTTTTCATAAATCCTCCGACTCGGAAAAAAGATGGGATCTAACAGCTAATACAGACCCAAACTATCCGCAAATCATTTTAGTTCGAGCTGAATCCCAATTATTTGGCGCCGTTAAGTTTAGACCTCGCGGCCCGACTTAGAAGGCTAGCTCTGCTTGCTTTTAGGCATATTTGGGTCTACACCTTTCTTATTAGGACTTGATCGCAAAAGTCGGGTGCACTTAAGCACCGGATGGGGACAGGTACCGTATGAAAAATACTTATTTAATTATTGGCAGTGGCCGTTTGGCCCATCATTTAAAGTTCTGGTTTGCCTCTCGGGGAATGGAAATTCTTGGGTGGGACCGCTCACAAGATCCCCACCTGTTAAACGGACTCATTAAAAAATCGACGCATATTTTATTGGCTATCAAAGATGATGCTATCCAATCATTTCATGACCGCTATCTGGCAGGCTTCGATAAAAAAATAATTCAATTTTCAGGCTCCCAAAGTTTTCCTGGAATGCAGGGTGCCCATCCGTTGATGACCTTTTCCCACCAGCTCTATGATGAAAATTTTTATGAAAAAATTAATTGGATGGTCGAAGGCAGTGAACCATTGCCAAGTATTTTCCCGGAATTAAAAAACCCATTCTTTAATTTACCCGTAGAGAAAAAACCCCTTTACCACGCTCTTTGCGTAGTTGGTGGTAACCTTCCCCAAATTCTTTGGAGTTGGATCGAGAAAGAAGCCAACAATTTAAATATTCCGAAAGATGTTTGGGAAATTTATTGGGAAACTTCGCTGAAAAATTTTGTTTCCCAAGGTCCAACCGCGATCACGGGTCCCTTGGTCAGAAATGACAAAGCCACCCTAGATATGGACTTAGCAGCTCTTCAACAAAGTTCAACGACTGAACTGGCAAATATATTCCAAGCTTTTATTAAAAATTTTAGTTCCGGCACCTTAACGCAAAATTCCCAATCAAAGGATGTGCGCCTATGAAATCAATTTTCGATTTCTTTAACAAGAAAAAACAGGCTCAGAAAATTTCGATGATCACTTGTTATGATTACAGCTGGGCCAAGCTAATTAACAAATCGCCCATTGACGCAGTTCTAGTAGGTGATTCCGCAGCAATGGTCATGCACGGGGAAAAAACAACGGTACCTGCGACAATGGAAATGATGATCGAGCATTGTAAGGCCGTCGTTAAAGGTTGCCCTGACAAATTCGTTATCGGAGATATGCCTTTTGCTAGCTACCGGATAGGTTTCGAGCAAAGCATGTTAAACATGCAACGAATCATGCAAACGGGTGTCTCTGCTCTAAAACTAGAAGGAGCCCAAGGCCATTTGGATCTTGTCGCCCACGCGGTACAAAGTGGAATCCCGGTTATGGGTCATTTAGGTTTAACTCCTCAATCAGTATTTCAATTGGGTGGTTTTAAAGTTCAGGGGAAAGATTCAGCTTCCCAAGAAAAAATCATGCAAGACGCATTAGCTTTAGAAAAAGCCGGATGTTTTTCATTGGTACTAGAATGTGTTCCATCAGCCCTTGCCGAAAAAATCGCCAAAGCCTTAACAATACCTGTGATTGGAATTGGTGCAGGCGCCAACGTCGACGGACAAGTTTTAGTTCTGCAAGACTTGATGGGATTTCAAACCGATTTTAGTCCTAAATTTGTTAGAAAATATTTTAATGCAGCCAACGTATTTGCGGAAGTGTTTGGCCAATACCATAAAGACGTGACCGAATCTAAATTTCCCAGTCACGAGGAAAGCTACGACATATGAAAATTCTGCCGCTGTCGCACCGACTCATCGAGGATGAATTG
>JAZKJI010000211.1:0-3905 GCA_040384405.1 Bdellovibrionota bacterium | reverse complement strand
CTGCGGACGGTAAAGGAAATGCAAAAATTCCGGGATGGCTTTAAGTCATCCATCGGATTTGTTCCTACTATGGGCGCGCTTCATGCGGGCCACGGAAGCCTTCTGCAACAAGCGAAAAAAGAAAACGACGTTGTTATCTTAAGTATCTTCGTCAACCCAACTCAGTTTAACAATGCTGAGGATTTAGTGAAGTATCCGAAAACTTGGGACAAAGATGTTGAGTTAGCCCAGGCCGAAGGAGTCGCCGCGATCTTCTTTCCCGATTACAACGAACTTTATCCTGATCAATATCGATATCAGGTAACAGAGAAAGAATTCAGCCGCGTTCTTTGCGGGGCCCACCGTCCAGGCCACTTTGATGGGGTCCTATCTGTTGTAATGAGATTATTTAATATAGTTAAACCGACACGTGCTTATTTCGGCGAAAAAGATTTCCAACAACTTCTATTGATCGAAGGAATGGTAAAAGCATTTTTTATGGATGTGGAAATCCGCAGAGGTGCAACCGTTCGCGAGTCTGATGGTCTGGCCATGAGTTCAAGAAACTTAAGACTGTCACCACAAGAGCGCGAACTAGCACCGAAGCTAAAACAGATTCTTGCTTCCAGTAAAACTTCTGCGGAAGCTTCCACAAAATTAGCGGAAGCGGGATTTAAAGTGGATTACGTGGAAGACCGCGAGCAACGGCGGTTTGCTGCCGCATTTTTAGGGGAAGTGAGGTTGATTGACAATGTCCAACTCTAACCAGAAACCTAAAATACTTTTTATCATGACGGGTTCGATCGCTTGCTTTAAAGCCTGCTCACTACTTTCGAAACTAAAGCAGAACAACTGGGATATTCAAGTTGTGGCTAGCGAAGCGGCATTAAAATTTGTGGGTGAAGCGACATTAGAAGGACTTTCCGGTAAACCGGTCGTTTCTGGATTATATGATCGCGGCCGTATGATGGATCACATTCACTTACAAAGATGGGCAGATATTATTTTAGTTTGCCCAGCAACGGCAAATTACATTAATCGCATCGCCCAAGGTACGGGTGATGATTTGCCATCAACATTATTTTTAGCTCACGATTTTAAAAAACCATTCTTATTGGCACCGGCAATGAATACCGCTATGTATTTACATCCCGTTACTCAAGAATCCTTATCAAAGTTAAAAACTTGGGGTGTAGAAGTTTTAGAAAGTGCTTCAGGAGTGTTAGCTTGCGGAGAATCCGGTTACGGAAGGCTTTTAGAGCCAGATGCTTTGTTAGCAGAGATTGAAAGTAGATTTCCTAGGGATTTAAATTCAAATGGCGCCGATCATACTGGGTTAAAGTGCGCTGGAAATAACAAATCGGTAGGCCATCTCAATTCACCAAACCAAACTAAAATCGCTGGGCAAACTAATCAGCCTTCAAAAATCCCACGAGTACTGGTCACCGCGGGTGGAACTTACGAACCCTTAGACAGCGTCAGGGTACTAACGAATTTAAGCACCGGGAAAACGGGACAAGTATTAGCCATGTATCTAAACGAACTTGGTTTTGAAGTGGATTTACTTTTATCAGAACTATCCCAAGTCGTACCCCTAAACCAAGTCCCGAACGACAGATTTTCAAATTTCGAATCATTAAAACAAAAAGTGGAATCATCACTAGGGAAAAATCACTACGATGTAGTCATCCATGCAGCGGCAGTTGGGGATTTCCATGTGGGCAGTGTGGAAAAGTCCGATGGATCAGTTAAAACTTCAGGAAGCAAACTAGATTCTGGTGAAGAATTAGTTGTCAGACTTAAACCCAATCCAAAAATCGTAAATACGATAAAAGAAATTTCGCCAAAGTCCGTATTAGTGGCATTCAAATTAACTTCCGGCCTAGATACCGAAGGTCAGTTCCAAAAGGTTTCAAAATTATTCTCTGAAAGCCATGCGGATTTCGTGGTCTCTAATGATCTAACGGATGTACTTAAAAAATCTGACGGCCACAGTTTTCGAATTTTTAAAACAGATAAAGAAAGTTCTCAAGTTCACAACGTGACGGCATTAGCGGAGTTATTGTCTCAGCTATTAAGTGAACGATTAACGGGACAAAGGGGTTAATTATGTTGTTAGCACTAGATGTAGGAAACAGCCAAATTTACGGAGGAGTTTTCGATAACGGCAAAATGAAAATCAGTTTTCGCCGGAATTCAAAACAAGGCTCTTCTTCAGATGAGGTCGGCGTTTTCTTACGGTCCGTGATTCGCGAAAACGGTGTCGATCCAAAAAATATTGATCAAATTGCCCTTTGCTCCGTCGTTCCCGATGTCGTTTATTCTTTGCGGGGTGCTTGTAAGAAATATTTTGATATTGAACCCTTTGTTCTGCAGGCAGGTGTTAGAACAGGTTTAAAAATTAAATATCGTAATCCACTGGAAGTGGGGGCGGACCGCATTGCCAATTCAATTGCGGCAACTCATTTATTTCCCCAGAAAAATTTGATAATTATTGATCTGGGAACTGCGACCACATTTTGCGCGATAAATTCCGAGAAAGAATACTTGGGCGGCTCGATCGTCGCCGGATTAAAACTTTGCATGGAATCATTGGAAAGCAGAACCGCGAAACTTCCCTCCGTGGAAATCGTCCATGCCCGCGAAGCTTTAGGAAAATCTACCGTTGAAAGTATCCAAGCCGGATTGTATTACGGCCACCTGGGGCAAATGCGAGAAATCACCGCACGTCTTAAAGAAGAATGCTTCAGAGCCGGCGATTGCAAAGTAATCGGCACCGGTGGATTTGCCCACTTATTCGAAGAAGATAAAATTTTTGATGTCATAATTCCTGATCTTGTTCTGCAAGGTCTGGTTGGTTCAGTCCGAATGAACGAGGAGAAATAAGATGTTATTAACCGTAATGAAATCTAAAATCCACAGAGCAACAGTCACCGAAGCCGATTTAAATTACGAAGGGTCTATTTCTTTAGATCCACAGTTAATTAAAAAAGCTGGTTTTCACGTTAATGAAAAAGTGGATATCTATGACTGTAATAACGGCGCCAGATTTTCAACTTATGTGATCGTCGGAAAAAAAGGCCAAGTATGTTTAAACGGTGCTGCCGCTCGCATGGTCCAAAAGGGTGATATTGTTATAATTGTGGCTTACGGAATCGTTGACGAGGTCGTAGCCGCGAAACACGAGCCTGTGGTTGTATTCGTAGATGAAAAAAACAGAATTAAAGAGACTCGTCTGGAAGATTCAAAATTTAATCGTAAGAAAAAATACTGATATAAACAGGGGTCGCCACAAAAGTGGTGACCTAAAATAGCCGAAACCACTCGATTGCTTCAATCTGAGCTTTCGGATGGTAGGCCTTATAGCTTTCGACCCAATTCATACTTTCCCATCCCAACGCTTGAAACAAAGGGTCCTTTAGATCCCTTTGGGCAATCGTTTTATAAACATCGGTAGTTAAAGTTAGGTAAGCTTTCTTAAGTAACAACGAAGGTAAATGTAAATTCACAAATTGAGTTTGTGGATTTTGAAGGGCAAATCCAGCAACGCCTTCGTTTAAGTAACTTGAATATTTTTTGGGGCTGGAATCATGACAGCTTTTTACTAACAAAAGTTTATCCGTGGAATCATTTAACTGCAGCGCTTTGCTGAAAGTCATGTGACAAGCTTCATAAATTATTCGGTGAGCATAAATTTTAGAGAACGTTTTCTCGGACACGGCGGTCAAGTTCGGTAATAACCAAAGTTGTCCACCGGCATGGACGGCCAAGTTCAAGTGGGGGTTTGCTTCGCTTAGCAACTTCATTTCCTGTAACCGCTGATCATCGGCGGAAATAGCGACATCAATTTTTAATAAGAAATCGAAACGCGGAAGATTTTTATAATCTTGGAAATTAGAAACTTCAAAGAAAAATTCAATAGATTG
>JAZKJI010000210.1:8164-10194 GCA_040384405.1 Bdellovibrionota bacterium | reverse complement strand
GTTAATGGTCGATAAAGAAACTCCGGGCGGACAATCCCAAGAAGCCGACGTTAAAAAATCTTCCGATATTTGGTCCCGCACTAAGAGTGATTCATTTCTGCAAAAACTTTCCGTCAAAGAAAAGGAAGCCGAAGCAATCACCCTTAGAAAACAAAGAGTTCAAGCATTCATGGATCTTAAAATTTCATCGCTCGTATCCACACCAACTGAAGATGAAATGAAAAAATATTACGACGCAAACAAATCCAAATTCGGAGATGTGCCTTTCGAAAAGGTGTCCGATAATATCAAAAACTTTTTAATTCAAACCCAACGAGATTCAAAATTAAAAGGGTGGTTCGAGGCGCTTCGAAAAAAATATCGGGCCCAGAATTACATCGCCGAAAAAGAAACGGTCAAAAAATAAAATCTGACTCGTTAGGAAGTTGATGCCCATTGAATTTCGTCCCTCAACATCCCAGGAAATAATCCCTTTGTTGCCAAAGTTGGTATCTGGGATTGCGACGCCTCAGTTTTCGTGGACAATGGACAGCTTAATTGCGCAGGCGAAAGTGTCCTCGATATTAGCGGGTTGGTCAGGCGATGCTCTTTTGGCGTTCGTATTTTTCACCGATTTGAAGACAGAGGGCGAAATTTTAGTGACCTATGTCAGCCCGGAAAGCCGGGGTCAGGGTATAATGACGCAACTCCTTAAGTCCCTTTTCTTGGCCAAAACCCTCATCAAAACTTGGTTTTTGGAAGTTCATCCTCAAAATATCGCAGCCCTACGAACTTATGAAGGTCTTGGATTCAAAACCACGGGTATCCGAAAGAATTATTACAGTGACCGGTCCGATGCCTTAATTTTAGCACTTCATCGGTAATTTTCCGTTGTTGCCCCAGTTTAGGCAGGCGTAATAAGAGCTTGAAAAGAGAAAGGGTTTTTGCTACCTTTCGAAGCATTCAGTGGGCCGCAGGCCCATTTTTTATTTGTGCTGACGCTATCCTGATTTTTTTGTGCCTTAGTCACAGTTGAGATTAGATTTCGGACGCATGTTTTTATTGAAGAGAGTTAATGCAGAATTTAGAACAGCCCGAATGGATGCGTAAAATTGAAAACCTAGCTTCGCAAGTAGCGGAGCAAAAGGGATGCGTACTTTACGATCTTGAAATGGTGGGCGCCGGCAAGCACCGGGTTCTGCGAGTCTTCATCGACAAGACCGAAGGTGTCGGTATCGAAGAGTGTACCAGTGTTACCCACGGATTGAACGAGGTTTTGGACGCGGATGAAGACGTCATTCCAGGGGGACCCTATAGCCTGGAAGTTTCAACCCCGGGGGTGGAACGTATACTTCGGTTGCCATGGCACTTTGAAAAGGCCGTTGGTCAGAAGATTTGGTTGAAAACAGAAAAGGTATTTGAAGAGTTGGGTATTACATTTCCCTCGATTCAAAAAAGTAAAACGTTAGAAAGTGTACTGGAAGGTTTTGCGGACGGAAAACTGCATTTCAAAACTAAAGAGGGCGAATTTCAAATTCCGGTGGACGCTATTTACCAAGCGCACGTGTTGTTTGAAATGAAAAACGCTAAAAAACAGGACAAGAAATAGGAGATACGATGGCTGAAAATATTTTCAGTGACCTAAGCCGAGTGATTGATCAAGTGGGAAAAGACAAAGGAATCGATAAGCAAATCGTTATCGATGCGATTACTCAAGGTATGCTAGTTGCCGCTCGCAAGAAATTCGGAACTTACCGTGAAATCGAAGCCAGTTATAACGAAGAAAATGGCGAAGTTGAATTATATGAATTTAAAGAAGTAGTAACACGCGAAAAATTTATCGATGAAGAAGTTGAAATTCCATTGGACGAAGCTTTAAAACTTGATCCAGGTGCACAACTTGATGATTCAATCGGTATCAAATTAGAAGCGGGGGACTTGGGCCGTATCGCTGCTCAAACTGCAAAACAAATTATCCTACAAAAAGTTCGCGATGCTGAACGCGACATTATTTTTAATGAATTTGAACAACGTAAGGGTGAAATCGTTTC
>JAZKJI010000210.1:6916-8154 GCA_040384405.1 Bdellovibrionota bacterium | reverse complement strand
CGTGATCGAGGTGAATAAGTCTTTCGCGTCTGATCCGGTATTGCTCGCCGAGTAGAGCGCGGAGCCATCGTTGTCGACATGGGAAGAACCGAAGCTTTCATTCCATCGCGTGAACAAATTCCGGGTGAACAATATAAACCAGGTGACCGTATCCAGGGATACTTACAAGAAGTTCGTCAAACGACTCGTGGTCCTCAGATCATTATGTCGCGTGCGTCGCCTGAATACTTAGTTAAATTATTCGAAGTTGAAGTTCCGGAAGTATATGACGGAATCGTAGAAATCATGTCAGCGGCTCGTGAACCAGGACTACGTGCGAAAATCGCGGTTGCATCGAAGGACGCGGCAGTTGATCCGGTTGGAGCATGCGTTGGTATGAAGGGTTCTCGCGTACAAACAATCGTTCAAGAACTTCGCGGCGAAAAAATCGACGTTGTGCCATGGCACGAAGATGTCACTCGATTTGTTTGTAATGCATTAGCACCGGCTGAAATTTCCCGCGTTTTCGTTGATGAAGAAAACCGCGAAATGGAAATCGTTGTTCCAGATTCGCAGTTAAGTTTAGCCATCGGAAAACGCGGCGTTAACGTCCGTTTGGCCGCGAAACTAACGGGTTGGAAATTAGATATCACTTCTGAATCTTCTGCGGCTTCCAGAACTGCTGAATCTATTTTCAATTTGATGTTGATTCCAGGAATGAACGAGACAATGGCTCAAAATATTTTCCAGTCTGGCTTTGGATCTTTCCAATCCCTTTCTACGGCGAATGCTGATGATATTATGACCATTCCTGGTTACGAAGAGCGCGACACGGCTCAGAAACTTATCGATGACTCTAAAGCGGTTGTCGAAAAATATAAGAGCGAAGGAATTCCAGTTCCAGTAGCTCCACAAGCGGCTGCAAGCACAATGAAACCTACCGGTTCCAAAGAGCAAGCAGAGCAACGATTACAAGAAGAACTACAAAAATTGGGCGCATCAGAATCACTAGCTGCGGATTCTGAAGAAGCAACTGCTTCGGGTAAAACGGCTGCTACCGGTGGCGACACCGAGAGCGAAGGGTAATTAATAAGGAGTTTTAGTGAGTAATCCGAAAGTTTTTGAATTTGCGAAAGAAATTGGGCTGACCCCTCTGGCTTTGATGGACAAAATCAAAGAGTGGCAGATCCCTGTGAAAAGTCACATGTCAGAGTTGGAACCCGAAGTTCTGGCGCAAATTAAAACAAAGCTTCATGGTG
>JAZKJI010000210.1:0-6906 GCA_040384405.1 Bdellovibrionota bacterium | reverse complement strand
AAAAGCGGCGGTAAAGAAAACTGCAACTAAAGCGGCTGCCGCTGCTCCTGAAAAAAAGGCCGCAGCAAAAGCGCCAGCGAAAGCTAAAGCTGCAGCTCCAACTAAAGCTGCCGCTGGAAAAACAGCCGCAAAAGCGGTGCCGGCAAAAGCCGCGGTTGCCGCTGCCCCCGCAACTGCTAAAGCCACTGTCGTTCGAAGAAAAACTAAGGAAACTGAAGAAGCAGACGCTGCAAAATTAAAAGCTCGCCAGGTTGCCGAAGAACCTCAAGTTGAGGAAGCTCCAGCTCCGGTAGTTAAAAAAGCAAAAGTTCAGGAAGAAGAAGCTCCGGCTCCTGCACCTGAAAAGAAAAAAGCGGCTCCCGTTGAAGCTCCGGCAGAAGTAGAAGCAGCAGATGTGGTTGAAGAAGCCGCACCGGTTGCCGCAGCTCCTACGCAGGTAGCTACTCCAGCAGCGCAAGCACCAGCACAAAATGCAGCCCCAACTCCGGGACCAGGCACACCAGCGCGTAAGCGTGAAGTTGTGATGAGTGGACCAGGTGCTGCCCCAAGAAGAAATATTATCGGAAGAATGGATTTAGGCCGCGTACAAACCGGGACGGGCGGACAACAAAGTCAGACAACTGGTCAGCGACCGGTTCCTCAACCAGGTGGACCAACGCGTGGACCTGGATTTGGTGCAGGCGCCGGTGGTGCAGCCGGTGGACCAGCTCGTACGGGACCAAGAAATATTCGTCCAGGATTTGTTTCCGTTGCTCCGCAAATGCCGCAACAAATGCCTGATTTTGATCAAAGCACAAATCGTAAACGCTTCGACGGAACAAAAAGAAAACCTGCTGAACCTGCAAGTGCAGCAACGCCAGGAAAAGATGAACCGGTCGAACAGTTTAACGCCGTTGAATTCAGAAAACGGGAAATGGTTTTCCAACCGAAGAAGAAAAAAGAATTTCTTAACCGTCAAGCATTGCAAACTTCTATAACTCAACCAAAAGCTTCAAAGCGCGTCCTAAAAGTTAATGGTTCAATGAAAGTCAGTGATGCTGCTCAAGAGATGGGATTAAAAGCCGCTCAATTCGTGAAAGTTCTGATGAAGAACGGCGTTCAAGCCAGCATGAATTCAGATTTGGATTTTGATACTTTATCTTTGATCGTTCCTGAGTTTGGTTGGGAAGCACAAAATATATTTCAAACTGCAGAAGAAATGTTAACTGAAAATGCATTCGGTAATTTGGATGCTGCACGGATCGAGCGACCGCCGGTTGTTACCGTTATGGGCCACGTCGATCACGGTAAAACATCACTTCTGGATTCTATTCGTAAAGCTAAAGTTGCCGCGGGCGAAGCCGGCGGGATCACTCAGCACATTGGTGCATACAGTGTGACACTTGATAACGGAAAAGTTGTTACGTTCCTAGATACTCCGGGCCACGAAGCTTTTACAGCTATGCGTGCTCGTGGTGCGAACGCTACTGACATCGCGGTTATCGTAGTAGCAGCCGATGACGGAATGATGCCGCAAACGGCAGAAGCCGTGAACCACGCAAAAGCTGCGGGCGTTCCAATAATCGTTGCGATTAATAAAATGGATAAGCAGGGTGCTAATCCTGAAAAAATTAAACAACAATTAACTGAATTAGAATTAGTTCCGGAAGAGTGGGGCGGTACAACTATTTATGCTCCAGTTTCCGCAATGAAGGGCACTGGCATTAACGAATTGCTAGAGCAAATTCTGTTGGTAGCCGAAGTTCAAGAGCTTCGCGCAAATCCAGAGCGTTCAGGAACTGGTTTAGTTATCGAAGCGAAAATCGAAAAAGGTAAAGGCCCGGTCGCAACTCTTCTGATTAAAGATGGAACAGTTAAAGTCGGACAGTATATCGTTGCCGGAACTAAAAAAGGCCGTATCCGTTCCTTAATGAATGACCGCGGTGAACGCGTTCAAGAAATGGGGCCAGGATATCCAGTTGAAGTTCAAGGTTTAGAGGAAACTCCATTTGCGGGTGACCAATTCGATATCGTCGAAAGCGAATCAACGGCAAATGATGCAGTTGAAACTCGTGTAGCAAAAGCTTTGGCTGAAAAGAAAGCATCTCAGACGAAGTTAACGTTGGAAGATATTTTCTCTAAGGTAAATAAAGGCGACGTTAAAGACTTAAATATAATTTTAAAAGCTGACGTTCAAGGTTCTGCCGAAGCAATTCGCGGAATGTTGACGAAAGCATCTACTCAAGAAGTTAAGATTAAGATCATTCACTCTGCTATCGGTGGTGTGACTGAATCTGACGTTCTCTTGGCGCAAACGTCAAAAGCGATCATTATTGGGTTCGGTGTAAGACCGGATGCCAGTGCGGCTGCGAAAGCAAAACAAATTGGCGTAGATATCAGAACCTACACAATAGTTTACGAAATGATCGACGAGATTAAAAAAGCAATGACTGGATTACTTACTCCGGATGTTGTTGAAAAAGTTGTGGGCCAAGTTGAAGTTCGAAACATTTTCTCGGTTCCAAAAATCGGTGTTATTGCGGGTTGCTTCGTAACTGAAGGTAAAGTTCTTCGCTCTAATATGATTCGGTTAGTTCGTGACGGAAAAATTGTGTACGAAGGAAAAATCTCTTCACTTAAACGATTCAAAGACGATGCCCGGGAAGTGGCTTCCGGATTTGAGTGCGGTATCGGTATTGAAAACTTCAATGACATTAAAGTCGGCGATCGCATGGAAGCCTACATAAAAGAGGAAGTGGCCCGCGCACTGACTCCGATGGAAACATCGACTTAATAGTAATTCTGGAGCTACCATGAAGACAGATGGAAGACGCGTTGCCCGTGCTGAAAAAGAAGTACAGGCAGCCGTCGCTGATTTTTTAATTAAAAGTTACCAAGGGGATTATCCCTCTCTGGTTTCTGTTTCAAAAGTACATATGCCATCTGACTTAAGAACCGCACGTGTTTTTATCAGCGT
Source organism: Bdellovibrionota bacterium (assembly GCA_040384405.1). Classification (GTDB taxonomy): domain Bacteria; phylum Bdellovibrionota; class Bdellovibrionia; order Bdellovibrionales; family Bdellovibrionaceae; genus JAZKJI01. Next base: position 3,950 of record JAZKJI010000210.1, on the reverse strand, counting down.
GTTCGATGTTCCGATGGAAAAACAAAAAGAAGTTGTTGCGGCTTTACAAAAAAAAGCGGGTGAAGTTCAGCATCACTTGGTAAAACGAATCACTATGAAGTTCTGCCCGAAAATAACTTTCGAAGTCGATACTTCAACCACTCAGGTTTTAAAAATTGAAAAAATTCTGGATGATCTGGCAAAAGAACGAAAAGCTTCTGAACCGAAGGATGGCGGCGTAGATGAGTGAATTCCGAGACGGAATCTGGCTTATTCGAAAACCTGCTGGTCCAACTAGTCATGATATGGTTTATCAAGCTCGCCGAATTCTGGGAAATCGAGACGTGGGTCACTGCGGAACTTTGGATCCGATGGCTCAGGGTTTGTTAATTCTGACCAGTGGTGAAGCAACCAAAGTTAGCCAATATTTACTTGAAGGTAACAAACAGTATTTGGTGGGCGTTCGTTTTGGAAAAAGGACGGACACGCTTGATTGTACAGGCCAAGTTTTGGAAGAAAAACCATTTGCGGGGACTGAACAACAGATCATCGAAGCAGCCTTAGCGCTTCAAGGTGAATTCGAGTGGAAAGTTCCGGTTTTCTCGGCAAAAAAAGTTAATGGCGAAAAACTTTACGAAAAAGCCCACCGGGGCGAGGAAGTTATCGCTCCCGTTAAAAAAATGAATTTTTGGAATGTTAAGTTCCAGGGTGTTACGGACGATTCGTATATGTTTTTAATCGAGTGTTCCAAAGGCAGTTATATCCGCACTTGGTGTGAACAACTTGGAGAAAAACTGGGCAATTTAGGTTGCATGTATTTTCTGGAAAGAACGGGCTCTTCACCTTTTAAAGTCGAGGATGCGCTGCAATTGACCGAGCTATCTGAAATTTTAACCAACGGCCAGACGCCTCAGAACTATAAACCGCTTAAATCCTGTTTGCCGCACCTTAAATCCCTGCGCGTAAAGGGCAAGGACGAGTCCCTGATGCGTAATGGAGTAATTAGCCATGATCTACGCCTAATGTTGATCCAAAACTTCAATCCGGTGTCAGACGACGTTATCCAGGTCAAATCTGAAAGAGGGGACTTAATTTCCCTGATTGGTCTCGAGAAAGAGAAGGGTTTTCAGATCCGGCGGGTCTTCAAGACCCAGTAACCTAAAAAAGAAGGTTTTTCGCCTTCTTAGGTTGACCCTTTCCCTCTGACGGGGTTAAAAAATAAGACTCAAAAACTAAAGCTCTGAGGTCGACAGCCATGACGATCTGGAAGGGCAAACTTCCGATGCCGGTTAACCCTGGATAAGGAACCAACCGAAAGCTTTCAACGCTTTCAAAAAAGGAGACTCTAATGGCAGTCGCGAAACCGCAAAAAGAAGAGATCGTAAAAAAATTCCGTCAAAATGATTTAGATACTGGTTCTTCAGAAGTGCAAATTGCTCTTCTTACTGCACGTATCAATCAATTAACTACGCACTTTGTTTCCCATGACAAAGATCACCACGGTAAGCGTGGACTAGTTCGTATCGTTAATACTCGTCGTAAACTTTTGGATTACTTAAAAAGAACTGACCACGCTCGATACGAAAAAGTATTACGCGCATTAGATATCCGTAAGTAATTAACAACTAACTAAAGAATTGAGAAGTTGGCATGAAGACAACTGTTACTACATCCGTTGGCGGCAAACAGATCACGATCGAGTCCGGCCGTATGGCTAAACAGGCCGATGGTTCTGTCCTTGTTAGCTGCGGGAACAATATGGTGTTGGTTACTGCGGTATCCAGCTCTAAACCCACAACGTTAGATTTTTTTCCACTGAGTGTTGAATACATCGAAAAATTTTATGCGACTGGAAAAATTCCGGGCGGATATTTTAAACGTGAAGGAAAGCCAACAACGGATGCAGTTCTGACTGCTCGGTTGATTGATCGACCAATCCGTCCAAGTTTTCCTGAAGGCTATAAATACGAAACGCAAGTTGTTGCTACCGTATTGAGTGCTGACGGAACTTTCCCAATGGAAGTTTTAGCTTCTTTGGGTGCATCAGCTGCCCTACACATTTCTGATATTCCATTTAACGGTCCAACGGCAGCATTGCAAGTTGGTCGCCTTGATGGTCAATGGGTTTTAAATCCTTCGGCTACGCAATTGGAAAAATCAGATGTGAACATTATCGTTGCGGGAACTCGTAACGGATTGTTGATGGTAGAGGGTGAATGTAACTTGGTCACCGAAGCCGATGCCCTTGCCGCATTGAAATTCGGTCACGCAGCACTTCAACCGTTATTGAATCTTCAAGATGAACTTCGCGAAAAAACCGGATCAAAAGCAAAACGTGCATTCACTGCACCAACGGTCGATCCATCTTTCCGCGCAACGGCTGAAGAATTGATAGCTCCGATTATCGCGAAGGCTTTAAAGACTCGCGATAAAGGCGAACGTTACGCGACGGCAGCTACTGCTTCAGCACTTGTAGATGAAAAAGTATTAAGCCTGATCGCTGATAAAGAAATTTTAGCGACTCGTAAAAAAGAACTTTCAACTATCGTTGAAGACATGAAATACAAAGTTGCTCGCGCCATGATTTTGGACGACAAAATTCGTATTGATGGTCGCACAACGACAGTAGTTCGACCAATCAGCAGCGAAGTTGGAATTCTTCCACGCGCTCACGGTTCGGCATTATTTACTCGTGGCGAGACCCAAGCGTTGGGTACTGTTACTTTGGGTACTGGTGATGACGAACAAATGATTGATGCATTACTTGGAACAGTTAAACGGAAATTCATGCTTCACTATAACTTCCCGCCGTTCTCGGTTGGTGAAGTCGGTCGTTTCGGTGGACAAGGTCGCCGTGAATTAGGTCACGGGAACTTAGCTGAGCGAGCTGTGAAAGCTGTGCTTCCAGATCACGAAAAATTCCCTTACACAATCCGCGTTGTTAGTGACGTATTGGAAAGTAACGGATCAAGCTCGATGGCAACGGTTTGCGCCGGTACGCTTTCAATGCTTGATGCGGGCGTTCCGATCAAAGCTAACGTTGCTGGTATTGCCATGGGTCTGATTAAAGAGGGCGATCGTATCGCCGTATTGTCAGACATCTTGGGTGATGAAGATCACTTAGGAGACATGGATTTTAAAGTTGCGGGAACAACCCAAGGTATTACAGCTCTTCAAATGGATATCAAAATTGATTCCGTAAGTTTTGCAGTAATGGAGACAGCACTTAATCAAGCTCGTGAAGGACGTTTACACATCCTCAACGAAATGGAAAAAGTGATGAAAACTCCACGCGGACAAATTTCTGAATTTGCTCCACGTATCGAAACAATCAAAATTAAACCAGAAAAAATCCGCGAAGTTATCGGCGCCGGTGGAAAAACAATCCGCGCATTAACAGAAGCAACTGGCGTTAAAATTGAAATCGAAGACACAGGATTAATTCACATCGCATCCGCAGACCCAGAAGCCACTAAAAAAGCTATCCAAATGATCATGGATATCTGCGCAGAAGCAGAAGTCGGCAAAGTCTACCCAGGACGCGTTGTTAAAATCACTGACTTCGGTGCTTTCGTAGAAATCTTGCCTAACACTCAAGGCTTACTACACATTTCTGAAATCTCTGCTGAACGCATCCGCCAAGTGAGCGACGTGTTGAGCGAAGGCGATAAGATTGACGTAAAAGTTTTGGAAGTAGACCGCGCAGGAAGAATCAAACTATCCCGCAAAGCATTGCTAACTCAGTAAACTGTAATAGTAACTGTGACAGCCTTCAGTGACAGTCACAGTTTGGTTCGGTTCGCTGAATAAAGTTTTTTACAAAAGCAGAGTGAGTACACTCTGCTTTTTTTCGTTTTTGTTCCTACATTTCCAGATTTACTTCTCATGACGATTTTGCTTAGTGACCAGCTGACTGCGTTGGAAGGCACTCGATTCCGCTCCAACGTGGTCGTACCACGCCTCCACGGCCT
>JAZKJI010000209.1:0-13008 GCA_040384405.1 Bdellovibrionota bacterium | reverse complement strand
CCACTAAACCGCGAAGGGCCTCGAAAAATGGCGCTGTTCCGGGAAACGGTGTGATTTTCCCCAGTTTCTTACCCTTATGGAAAAACAGAAATGTTGGAATCCCGAAGAGGCCAAACTTGGTTCCTAACTCGAAATTTTCGTACACATTTACGTGGAACCACTTTAGCCCATATGAAGTTAACTCACTTACCTCTTGGTGAAGCATGTTTTTGGCGACTTCGCAGTTAGGGCAATCGTGGCCCCAGAAGAATATTCCCACCAATTGTTCCGAGGACTCGGCCAAGCGCTTTTCGAAGTTATCATTCGAGAGTTGCTCGATATCCATGCTTTTAAAAAAGGGGTGTTCAGCGGAATCCTTCATACCAAAAACTTAATCATAGGATCCATAGGCTTAACAACCCCTGGGGCTGCGAGTTTAGAAACAGTTGACGCCGATCTCCGAATATTATCTTCTAGCCCTGACGATGCGGCACTTTAAACTTATCCTATCCATTTTACTTTTCTCGGTGACGGTTTGGTTAACCTACGAAATCATTTCGGTTTCCAAAGAAAACCAAATTAACAAACAAGACTATGCCGAGATTAATAATATTAAGTACGGTCTTTTCAGTATTAATTCTTGGAAAGATCAACTCGCAGCAATTATAAGTGCCGAGATCAGCAACTTCGATCTGACAAGACGGAATGAAAAACAACTTAAACAACTAATAGAATCCCAACTGAACATATTAATCGATAAGGTTTCTGAAAAAATTAAGCAGAAAAACAGTGAAGCGGGTGCAAAAGGAAAAATCAAACAAGCTTTGATAAATTCTTTTGTCGATATTGATGCCATTAAAGAGGGTATTCCTGAATACGCCGACGCCATGATGGCGGAAATGAAGAAAACCAACACTGAACGCAAATTAAAAAGTGTCGTTAAAAGTAAAGTGGATCAATATTTCCGAAAAACTTTCGAGGCCGAGGACGTTACCCAATTTGACCGGATTATCGTCAGAGTTGGCGCAACCGACATGGAAGGTGCCCGAAGGAACTTGGATCAAAACATCGCCGACGCCGAAAAATTACTTTATATGCAGGCTTGGGCGTTAATCGCTTGTGCAGTAGCACTTTTTCTATTGGCCGGGGTACGTCGCCGTCCTTTATCCAGATTTTATTTCATTATACTTTTACTGACATTATTTTTACTGCTTATCACCGGTGTGACGACTCCGATGATTGATTTGATCGCGAAAATTTCCGAGATGAGCTTTACGTTAATGGATCATCCGATCAGTTTCTTGAACCAAGTCTTATACTTTCAAAGTAAAAGTATCATCGATGTATTTTTAATTATGATTCTTCACCCTGATATTCAAATGAAGGTCGTGGGAATTCTATTAGTGGCATTCAGTATTGTGTTTCCTTTATGTAAAATGCTTTCGTCGATGATTTACCACTATAACTACCGCGAGATGCGCAATAATAAATTCGTCACGTTCTTCGTTTTGAAATCAGGTAAGTGGTCGATGACCGATGTTTTAGTGGTAGCTATTTTTATGGCCTACATTGGTTTTAACGGGATCATCACTAATCAATTCGGTAAATTGAAAATGGTTGAATCGGATGTGACGTTATTAACAACTAACGGTACATCATTGCAGCCAGGATTTTATATATTTCTGACCTACGCGATTTTAGCTTTATTTCTATCTTCATTTTTAATGAGAAAACCTTCAGAGAATGAAGATCCGGACAATGCATCTGTTCCCCACTCGAAGCCTTAAATAATTACTTTGCTTGAGCGTACTTACTTAACGGACCGTTGTCGTTAACGATCCCGTGTAGGGTACGAAGTAACTCTTCGCCATCGATGGGCCGAAGAACTGAAATAGTAGATACAAACTTTTTCCCGTCGTAAATTGCAGCACTTGCAATATCACACCGAACCGGAGTTCCATCTTTTTTCTTTAGGGTCGTGTAAGTCATATGATGAAAGCCAGTATCCATGATTTTCTTTAATCCGGATTTAGCTTCTTGATGCATTTCAGGAGCGTAAAGATCAAAAATAGTTTTTCCCACTAATTCACCGGCATCGTATCCAAGTACTTCGTACTCGCGACGGTTGACGATGATGAGCTCGCCCTTGTCGTTCACTGCGTGCATCATGTATGGCGTTTCGTGAAACGCCTGCTCGTAAACACCCAAGCGAGCTTCGATAGTTTTTAGTTTCTCGACACTTTGATGAAGTTGGAATTCAACTTCTTTCAATTTGTCTTTCATGTTGATGCTTGTGTCGTCTTTTCCAAGCATTGCCTTCATCAAATCTTTTGGACTGATGATGCCAACGTATTTCCCATTTTTATCTTTCACTAATAATCGATGAGTAGGGGACGCAATCATTTCCACTAAAACGTGAATGATCGGAGTATCAACATTAACAGCGCTAACTGGTTCCAGTAAGTCGACGTGATGACCAACTTTATCGCTCTTATGAAATTTAGCTTTGTGGAGCATGTAGGCTTTTACTAAACCTAACTCTGTTAGAATTCCTAAAACTTCACCCAGTGGATTGATGACCGGAGAAGAAGTAATCCCCTGATCCAAAAACATCTTAACAACTGACTCAAGGCTGTCGCCAGATGCCACCATCTTTACCCGAATTGTCATAATATCATTAGCAATCTTCATATAGATTCATAATCTGGGAATACCTCACATCCGGCAATTAATTTTTCTTAAATCTAGTCTTGTTTGACTGAACTTTGGTCCAACAAAAACTCTTGTATAGTTCAAGGCTAGAAAACTTAAAACTAATGAAACATATGATTTGGTTCTGTTATGCTTGCCTGATGTTTAAGCTAGTTGTTTTACTGACGATTCTGTTTTGCGGCTCGGCTTTTGGTAGAGTACTTAGTTTAGATTCTCGCCTGCTTAATGATAGTAACGTTTATCAAACTACGAGTAATCCCACTAACGACACATCTTTAAGATTAACGGGCCGCTACTCTGATAAAGATCAAGTGGGCCGGATCTATTTTGAAACTTTCGCAACAGAGAAAAGCCTAGATAATTATGGCGTTTCGTACATGCACCAAATTATTTCTTTATTTAACGGTTGGAAATCTCACGGGGAAATACTAACTCAGCAGTATGTTAAGAAAGATTTAAATCTAACGGATGAAAATATTAATCTGGTTGCGGGTGGAGTAAATTGGACCAAAGATTTCGAGTGGTCCGATTGGCAATTAACGGTGACTCCGGAAACCTATCTTTATTTATATTCAGCGACTTCGACTCGAAGTGATTTTCGTCCCGCAGTTGCCGGAGATCTTACTTATATAGTTAACGGCGATACCCGGGTCCTGACGGGCGGAAGCTTGGGTTATAACGTTTCAAGCGACGAAGATTACAGTTATTTTAAAATGGCTCTGTATGGTGGCGGTGCCTATGACATCAACGATACGAATGAAGTTAGCGCGACGCTAACGTTGGGAAATACCAGCTATACGAACCGGTACGGAGCAACGGCCTCGGTCTATGCTAATCGAAAAAGGGGCGCTCAGACTTTTGACCGAAATGAATCTGTCAGCTCGGTTGGTTTAAATTTAAATTATGATAACCATCTTAGCGATAAGATGAGCGTTGGGGGACAATTGATTTCCTACAGTCAGCGCAGTGTCAGTGGTTTACTTGATTATAATTCATTAGCACTTGGTGCATGGTTTACTTATTACTTTTAATTTCCAGGAGGAAACATGAAATTAGGATCTTTGATATTGTTAGCGTCTTTAGCAGCTCAAGTCGGTTTATCGCAAGCAGTTGTCGCTCAAGAAGCGGCGCCGGCGGTAACGGAACCATCCACAACCGTAAATGTGGGTTGGAAAAACGAATTAAAAACAGAATATAAACTGACCGACGAGCAAATCGCCGCATTCGAAGCAAAAGGTGTTACGGGCCAAGCCGCGATTCGAGTAGCTTCCTTAGCAAAAGGATCAGGAAAGACTACGGATGAAGTAATGGCGATGCGAATTGATCAAAAAATGGGTTGGGGAAAAATCGCAAAAACTTTAGGAGTTCATCCAAGCACCATGGGTCGCGCGGTTTCTAGCTTTAAAAAGTCAGAACGTCGTGAACGGGTCGAGCGCAGCGGAGCAAGCCATCCTGGAAAAGGAATGGGTCACGGTGCGGGCGCTGATCGCGGTCATGGAAATGGTAAAGGAAAAGGGAAACACTAGCCCGTTCTAACCTCTGAGACCTGAGAACTTTTATTGTAACTTTGACTGTACAGGGAATTGACAGGTTTATTCTAACAACTGACCCCTTATAGTGCCGAAGTAATCAAAAAAAAGTTTAACAAACCGTCAGGTCGCGGAGGCCCATTGATTAAGAGAATATTAGTCGGATGTATCACTATATCCACTTTAGTAGGTTGTACGAATGCCAACCAAGATATTAACAAAATGTCTGGTTCAATAGATGCTGCAGCAATTGTAGCAGATTCGAAATCAACCCCTGCAGATAAAGCAGAAAGATTAGCTCGAAGTGCAGAACAATTATTAAGTTATCAGGGCTTTGCCTACGCAAGTGATATCGCCGAAGCGGCACTTGAACTTGATCCCAACAATTTACGCGCAAAATTAGTTAAAGCAATCGTTGCACCATTAATGGCCCATAAGGGAATTATCGCGCGCGTTGCCCCGCTAGCAGCAAAAAATCAAAAAGCTAAAGAAGCTTACGATAAATACTTAGCTGACCTAGATACAACGGTTGCGAATTCTACGTTAAAAGCATTCTTGCTGGACGGCCAACCCGATATCAACAGCGAAGCTGATCTTCAAGCTTACTTTGATTCAGCAGCGGAAGGTTTTGCGGCCTTAAGAATATTTGCAAAAGAAAATAAAGATCAAACTATCAGAATCATGAGTACGGACGCCATGTTTCAAACTTTAGGAGATCGTTTTTCAAACCTTTGTGTCGTTACTCAAACTGGGTATTGGCAATATGAATACAATTGTCCTTCTCCGACTCATGCTTTAGAAATCGAATTCAGCCGCGCTGACTTTGAAGCTCTTCAACAAATGGCAGCGGGTAACGAATTATATTTATCAATGTACAATTCATACGATATCGCTGGCACTATTGACGTAGCTCTTAGTCACGAAGGACAAGCGGCCAATCTTTCTGCCCAAACAGTTCTTGAAGAAGTACTAAAAGATCCTAAGTTTGGTCAATTACGCGCTGGAAACGGATTTCAAAAAATCCGTTCTTTGGGTGTTGACGCAATTTCTGCCATTCGATGGATGATGGCTAATCAATCAAGCCTTTGCCCGATGGGATTATCTAGTCCTAGAAATCGCGTGGGAAGTTTGATCGATAAAGGATTTTGCATTACTTCAAAAGCTGCAGTTACTACTGCCCGTGATTTAAAGAAGATCGAGGGCGCGTTAGCCGGTGATAAAGTACAAGTTCTTTTCTACGATCAAAAAGGCGTGCCATACAGAACTGACATGTCTGCCGCGATTATCGATCGCCCAGTTGCAGATCTTCATTTATTAGCACCGGTTAGTATTGGTAAATGTGGTTACGTGAATTCAATCGCTGACGAAACTGGTGGCGGTTTATTCCCGAATAAAGATGCCAACAAAGTTTTAAAAATGTCGAGCCGATGTCCAAACTAGTTTTTAACCGTTTGGTTTTTTCAAAAAAGATGTTGGGGCTACTAAGCCCTTTCATCTTTTGTTGCAGTGCTAGTGCGATTGTTACTTCCCAGAATTTAGAGGGATTTACTATCGCACTAAGCGCTTCTGATTATAGTTTTAAAGCGATTGCTGAAAAAGGGAGCGTGGGTAAATTCATGCCCCTGATCGCGGCAAAGAATACGACTGTAGAAATTAAAAAACACAAAGACAATAAACTAACTTCCTATGACTGTTCTTCATTCACATTTGATATTAAAGGTTCATTTGCGGTTTGCGAAATTGCCAGCCAAAAAATGGCCTATACTTTTGATATCAATTCTTCCAGCATAAATAAGTACCCTGGTAATTACTAACTTTTAAAGAAAATGTGATTAGATTTTCTTAACGAATTCTGATTTCAGATTTATTGAGCCGATCCCATCGATTTTACAGGATATATCATGGCCATCGCCAGCATCCACTAAACGGATATTTTTTGCTTTAGTTCCCGATTTTACCGTGGAAGATGACCCTTTAACTTTTAAGTCTTTGATCACCGATACACTATCGCCATCAGTTAAAACCGTGCCGTAGGCATCGCGAATTAATCCATCATCTACTTTTTCAGTAATGGTTTCCGCACCAGCATGGGTACTCCACTCATTCCCGCATTCCGGGCAGACCCAAAGGTTACCGTCCTGATAAATATTCTCTGATTTACATTTAGGGCAATTTGTTTGGTTTTCCACAGCCTGCAGTATAGGGATAAGTATAAATCAGGAACAAGGGATTAAATGGGAATGCCATCTTGTTTCCAGCGAATATACACGATACCGTTTAGGCAACATCAACTTAGGAGACTATCGTGGAATATTCGATGATTATTATTTTGGCGGCTTTACTGCAGTATCAAATGTCGAACCACCAAAAACTACGGGTAATGAAACTTGGGAAAGACTTTTCCGTATCCAACAAAATTCCTTAGAGCAGTTGATCGTATTCATTCCAGGGCTTTTGCTGTTTTCTTACTACGTAAGTCCGAAGTGGGCTGTCCTGCCTGGAGTTCTTTATATAATTGCCCGCCAAATTTATTCCATTACTTACCTTAAAAACCCAAAGGGACGCATGTTTCCGCCGTCTTTTGCAATTAACTTGATATTGGTATTCGGAAGTTTGATAGGCATAATAATGTCTATAGTGAAAACTCAGCAATAAAAGCAACATGGCGACTCTTAGAAAAAAACTCATCTCAGAATTAGAAAAAATCCCGGGCTTGGAAGACAGGCCCTCGAAAGTGGCGGGGGGATCGGCCATTTTTTATAAAAATAAGGAAATTGCCCATTTTCACCATGATAACGAAATTGATGTCAGGCTTACGAAGAAGATCATTAAGCTAGAGGGCCTGACTCATCCGGTAGATTCCGAAATACACCATCATAGATCTCCATCTTCTGAGTGGATTGAAATTAAATTCACAAAATCCGAACATATCAAAGAAGTCGTAAGACTGTTTAAACTGGCGCTAAAGCAGTATTGACCGGGATATTTTTTTGTATTCTAGTTTAAAGATGTCAAATTCACTTTATCCAGATTTTAATCCAAAGCTTGATTTAAAAATTCAACGTGTTGTCGACGTCCCGCCAGAGTTGGTGTGGAAGGCATGGACAACGCCCGAGCATGTTAAGCATTGGTTTGCGCCTTCTCCGTGGACGACCACTGATTGCAAAATTGATTTACGTCCTGGTGGGGTATTTCACACAACTATGCGCTCGCCCGAAGGACAAGAATATCCATCCGGTGGTTGTTTTGTGGAAGTTATTGAAAATAAAAAGTTAGTATTTACAGATGCCTTACAGCCGGGATTTAGACCTTCAGAGCGCCCATTTTTTACCGCAATGATTATTCTTGAACCAGAAGGCCGCGGAACGAAGTATACCGCAATTGCACTTCACCGCGATGAAGCCGGTAAAAAAGGCCACGAGGAAATGGGTTTTGAAGTTGGTTGGTCAAAGTGCCTTGATCAATTAGTAGCCCACATCAAAAACAGTTTCTAATGGCAAAAAAATCAAATCGAAAAAGATGTCCTTGGTCAGAGACCCACGAATTGTTTATTCCCTATCATGACGAAGAGTGGGGAAAGCCTGTTCACGATGACCGTTTATTATTTGAGATGCTTAACTTAGAGGGCGCCCAAGCCGGTCTCAGTTGGTTGACGGTTTTAAAAAAGCGCAGCAGTTACAAGAAAGCTTTTGATAATTTCAATGCAAAGAAAATTATTACTTATAAAGCAGCCAAGAAAAAAGAACTGCTTAATAACGAAGGAATCATCCGTAACCGATTGAAAGTGGATGCCGTCATTGCCAATGCAAATGCCTACCTAGCAGTTCAAAAGGAATTTAAAAGTTTTGATAAATTTATTTGGACTTTTGTCGGTGGTAAACCAATTCCCTTTTCGAAAAGATCTGAAGCAATTAAAGTCAGTGAAGTTATGAGTAAAGACCTAAAGAAGCGCGGATTTAAATTTGTTGGACCGACGATTTGTTTTGCCTATATGCAGGCCACCGGAATGGTTAATGATCATTCTCCGGAGTGCTATCTGTATAAAAAATAGTGCCACTTTAAAAAGCTGAAATTTAGGGCAAAATTCCACAGAAATGCTGGGAAACCGCCTTCAAGTGCCCCACCTTGGGTCTTGCGCAGGGAATGCTCGAGGCGTAATTTGGAAATGTGAAACATCGAAACGTCCTTATTATAGAAGATAATGCAGCCGTAGTGACTACCATGAAGTCATTGTTGGAACTTGAAGGTTACAAAGTCTATACGGCAAATAATGGCCAAGAAGGAATTGAGATTCTTGGAATAGTGCCGAATATGTCCGTCATTCTTTTAGATATGATGATGCCCGTAATGAACGGTTGGGATTTCTTGGAATTTCAAAGGGCTCAAAGTGCGTACTCAAAAATTCCAGTTGTTGTAGTCTCTGCTTATGGTGAAACAGCAAAAACAGTTAAGCCCGATGCAATTATTCATAAACCAGTGAAATTAGATCTACTACTTTCTACCGTTCATAAATACTGTGCCTAATAGTTCAAATTTAAATTCCATCATTAATTTAGACAGTACTCGCGCCACCGATAGCCATTCGGGTGTAGAAATTAGCGTCCTAGCGGTTGATGATCAAATGGCAAACCTTATCGCACTGAAAGCAGCTTTAAAAGGTTGTGATTACAGATTGGTGACGGTGTCTTCCGGGGAAGAAGCCCTTTTGCAAGTTGAAGAAAACGAGTTCGCCGCCATATTGATGGATGTGCAGATGCCAAATCTAAACGGATTTGAAACTGCAAGCCGTATCCGGCAATCAGCAAAAGCAAAACATACTCCGATTATATTTCTAACTGCAATTTACCACGACGAACACTATGTGACCAAAGGCTACGAAGCGGGTGCTGTCGATTATATCTATAAGCCACTTAATGTTCCTATGCTGAAGGCAAAGCTGGAAGTATTTGCTGAACTTCACCGCCAGCGTAAAGAAATCGAGTACCAATCAGAACTCAGAAAAAAATTTGAAAGCCAAGTTCACGAAAATAAGATGGCCGAGTTAAAGAAAAATACTCAGCGACAGTATCAAGATCTGGTCGAGGGAATCCGAAATGGAATTGTCTGGTGTACGGATGTAGACACTTTAAAATTTACTTTCGTCAGTTCGCATGCGGAAACAATTTTAGGATTTCCAATATCAAGTTGGTTCAAGGGAAAATCGTTTGCCATCAATTTAATTCATGAAGATGACCGCCACAATGTTCAAAAAGCCTTAGATCTGGCCCGTACCGAGGGAATTGAAGTGGACTTGGAACATCGAATGGTGGGTGCTAATGGTGAAGTGCTTTGGTTTCAATCTAATGTACGAGTGGCAGAGACCGCTAATGGCAAAGAATTCCGGGGACTTTCCTTTGATGTGACTAAGCTAAAAAATACCGAAAATTCTCTGCGCGATATGCTTCAAGTTCGGGATGAATTTTTATCTATTGCTTCCCACGAATTAAAAACACCGCTTACCCCTTTGCAATTACAAGTGGAAGGGTTTCTTCGATTATTTAATCAGGGACGTATTAAAGATGTGCCTGAACAAGTTTTAAAACAGATGTTGGAAACTTCTGGCTCCCAGGTTGCCATTCTTTCAAAACTTGTAGATCAGTTATTGGACGTATCAAGGATTTCATCAGGTAAAATTAAATTAGACCTTGAGCCTACGGATTTAGTCGCTTGCGTACGGGATATAGCGGGACTATTCCGTGAACAATTAGCTGAACAAAACATTCCCTTAATAATTTCCCATCCTAAGGAACTTACTGGTAACTGGGACCGTTTACGTATCGAGCAAATAGTTATGAATTTAGTTAACAATGCCATTAAGTACGGAGCGGGGAAGGCTGTTAATATCGAGATTTTTAAAGAAGGTGAAGTTGCCGTGTTAAAAGTCAGAGACAACGGTATTGGAATTCCAAAATCTGATCAGCACCGAATATTTGGCCGATTCGAAAGGGCCGTGTCTGCGAACAGCTTTAGTGGGCTGGGATTAGGCCTATACATTACCCACGAAATTGTTGAAATCCATCAAGGTAAAATTTCGGTGCAAAGCGATTTAGGTCAAGGCGCCGAGTTCCGGGTAGAACTACCAATCGCTGGACCAAAGATAAAATCATTACTTAATTAAGTTTTAATCGCGATGCTAGATATTCATCGTAGGTGATGTGGTTATCGTAAACGATTCCATCATCAATTTCGATAATCCGGTTTGCCACGGTTTGAATTAGTTCATGGTCATGGGAAGTAAAGATGATCGAGCCTTTAAAGCGCTTTAATCCTTCGTTCACTGCCGTAATACTTTCTAGATCTAAGTGGGCAGTGGGACCATCTAATAATAAGACGTTCGCACCCGAAAGCATCATTTTGGAATACATGCAGCGGGCTTTTTCACCCCCGGAAAGAACGGATGGTTTTTTTAAAGCATCATTTCCACTGAATAACATTTTTCCTAAAAACCCGCGCAAGAATGACTCGTCTTTTTCTTTTGAGTATGGACGTAGCCAATCCACCAAGGTTGGATCATCGGTACGGAAATATTTAGAATTATCGGTAGGGAAGTAAACTTGCTTTGTGGTGATTCCCCAAGTGACTTCCCCTGAATCAGGTTTTAGTTCTCCGGCTAAAATATCGAGCAATAAAGTTTTAGCTAAATCATTTTTCCCAACCAACGCAACTTTGTCCCCGGTTTTTAAAGTAAAACGGATATTTTTTAAAACCTGCTGGCCTTCGAAACTTTTATTTAAGTTTTCTACCGTTACAACGTCTTTTCCTAAATCGCGTTCGATATCAAAACCGATGAAGGGTTGTTTGCGCGAAGAAGCCGGTAAATCATGAAATTCTAATTTTTCTAAGGTCTTTTGCCGTGAAGAAGCCTGGCGGGATTTCGAAGCGTTAGCACTAAATCTGGCGATGAAAGCTTTTAATTCTTCAGCTTTATCTGAACTCTTTTTATTTTGGTCAGATAATAATCGTTGGCTTAGCTCGCTGGCCTGGCGCCAGAAATCATAGTTACCGGTAAAGACGGTCACTTTTCCGTAATCAACATCAGCAATATGAGTACAAACTTTATTTAAAAAATGGCGATCATGGGAAATAACAATAACGGTGTTTTCAAATTGTAGAAGGAACTCTTCTAACCAATGAATGGCCGCGATATCCAAGTGATTCGTTGGCTCATCCAGTAATAAAATATCTGGTTTCCCAAAAAGAGCTTGGGCCAGAAGTACTTTTACTTTTTCGCCGCCCGTAAGTTCTTTCATTAACTTTTGGTGCATTTCTTCAGGAATCGAAAGACCAGCTAACATGACTGCCGCTTCAGATTCTGCTTCCCAACCATTTAATTCAGCAAATTCTGCCTCTAGTTCAGAAGCCTTTACTCCGTCTGCTTCACTAAAATCTGGCTTTGCATAAATAGTATCTTTTTCTGCCATCACTTTAAAAAGGCGCTCATTACCCATCAGTACGGTGTTCAATACTGTCGTATTTTCGAAAGCAAAATGATCCTGCTTTAACATCGACAAACGCAAGTTCGACGGAATGACGACTTTCCCCGTGTTAGGCTCGATCTCGCCCGCAAGAACTTTTAGAAAAGTCGTTTTACCTGCTCCGTTGGCACCAATAAGTCCATAGCAATTCGAGGGGGTGAATTTTACGTTAACATCTTCAAAAAGTTTTTTGCCTCCGAAGCGGAGACTGACATCAGTAGTAGCTATCATGGTGCGGGCAATTTAGCGGAAGTTTATAAAAATTTCGAGAGATACTTTATCATTTGGAAGATTTCCCCTCTGAAGGGGACTTTGCTTGGACAGAGAATCACCAAATATGTATTATCCTCGAAATTAAACGGGTGGATTTTGAATTTTCTGAGACTTAGTGACTACCTTATTTCGCCAATATTCCAGGACGATGACATCATTGCCATCGATAAGCCCTATGGTTTCAACACCCATACTAATGAATCCAAGGTAGGTAACGAGGACTACGTAGCCCACGGGTTAATTGAAATGTTCGAACGCCAACTGGGTATGCCCCTATTTATCGTTCATAGGTTGGATCAAACAACCACGGGCGTGGTCATTTTTGCGAAATCGCCCGAAGCCGCAAAGAAATACGCCCAGTACTTCTTTGATAAGCAGGTAAAGAAGACTTATTGGTTTATAACCGGGGACAAGTCCCAAAAATCGACCTTTGATATTGATGAAGACATTATTCATAAGGGTAAGGATCTACCATCCCAAACCGGATTTAATCTTATAAAGCGGGTACCGGGGTTTGAATTTTGGGAGGCCCGGCCCCTTACGGGAAGAAACCATCAAATTAGAATTCATGCAAAGGCCGCTGGGATACCATTGTTAGGGGACCAAAAATACGACGGTAAGAAATTCCCATTTCTGTGCCTTCATAACCGTAAAATCGAGTTTCCTAATGGGATTAGTATTGAAGCTAAACCACCGGTATATTTTGAAGACCTAAGTATTTTGGATGACCTTCACTTGGCGGTCGCACTTCATGAATCTGACCGCCGCCAACGGTTATTCAAAGCCACAGCGGATTCAGATCAAACTTATCGATTAGTCCATAAGGTTAACGAATCTAATGATTCCGGTTATAACTTAGACCAATTTGGAAAAGTTTTAGTTTTATCTTGGTTTGAAAAATCATGGCAGGAACGGCACAGTTTAGGATTTTCAAAATTGTCCCAAGTTTTAGGAAAGCCAATCCTGGTTAAATTAATGGGAAATGAAAAAAGTAATGCCGA
>JAZKJI010000208.1:17420-18369 GCA_040384405.1 Bdellovibrionota bacterium | reverse complement strand
ATTTTGAATTTCTTCATTGGAAGCAGGTTCTTGCGCTCCGAATTGATTGCACGGAAAACCCAGCACCGCAAAACCACGGGATTTATATTTTTCGTAAATTTCCTCTAAGCCTTTATATTGGGGGGTGTAGCCACATTTACTGGCAACATTAACGATAAGAACAACTTGTCCTTTGTAATCGGCAAGACTGACTTGCGATCCATTAGCAGCGTAAACCGTAAAAGCGTGTAAATTCGTGCTCATAGATCCCTCCGCGGGTACACACCCAGACTTT
Organism: Bdellovibrionota bacterium; assembly: GCA_040384405.1. Taxonomy (GTDB): domain Bacteria; phylum Bdellovibrionota; class Bdellovibrionia; order Bdellovibrionales; family Bdellovibrionaceae; genus JAZKJI01. The sequence goes on along the minus strand of JAZKJI010000208.1, from coordinate 18,095 downwards.
AATCCAATAACTCAAAAAATCAATCCATCGTTGTCTCGAAATGAGATTTATCTCTATAGAAGCAAGACCTTTGTACCGATAGGAATTGTAGAGGTTGGAATGAAAAGCGGTCTGCTATTTTCTATTTTGCTTTCGACAGTTTTAACATGCGTAATCTCTAATCCCGCATATGCATATATGTGCAGCGATAAAAGATCGATCGGACAGAAGTCATGTACAGTCAGCGAAGTTGTGGTTGGTGGCGGGAAAAGACGTGATCTCGGACCATTACAAAAGGAGTGCGGTACAGATGGTGCTGATCCAAATAGTTGTTTTCAGGCAGTTCAAGTTTTGCAACAGCCGGAATTAATTAAAGCTCCAGATCACACCAACTACCAACTCTGCGGCACAGAGGGTGCCGATCCCAAAACTTGCCTAACCCGAGATATGCCTAGTTTGCCAAATGTTAATGCTCCGGTCTCATGTGAATCAGAAAATCAAGCTGTACTCGACAGTTGTACCTCGCAACAGCAAATCGCAGCTTCAGCTTGCGATAAAAATTCCGGTGAGAATCAAAGTGCATTTAGTCAGTTTGGAACTGCCGCTTCTGCATTAACCCAAGAACTTGGAGCACTGACTGCGGGAAGTGTAACCGCAGCCTGTTCTAAAATCGGCCAACTTAGTTTAGCCGCGAAT
>JAZKJI010000208.1:12382-17410 GCA_040384405.1 Bdellovibrionota bacterium | reverse complement strand
GTGTTAACCGAATGAATTCCTGTATCAGTACTTGTAACTCTGCCGCTGATAAATTGCGTACGTGCCTGTTTGATCAAGGTCAGGATTCTGCAACGGTTAGTAGTGCAGTTGATCCTTACATAAGTTCCCTAGAACGTTGCGAATCATACGCGGCTGCAGCGAAGGCCGCAGAAGAAACAACAAGACAAACTGTTGCCACTGCCGCTAATGCCGCAAACTGTGCCGATGAAACTGACGGCACGGGCGGCGTTCCGCCATCTTATTGCATCGCTAATCCTACGGCACCCGCGTGTAAAAAACAAAATCTTGCTCAAGCTTGTGATAATCCAGAATTCGCAGCGACAAACTTAACTTGCCAGTGTTTGAAAAATCCAAATGCTGAAGGGTGTAGTGCTTTATCAAAAGGCGGCGGAGTTGTCGCGGGACCAAACAGTGGATTACTTTCATCGACAAGTGGCGCGGGCACATCTGACATCAGTGATCTCATTGGCGGTGATGAAAATGATTTGGCCGCCATTGAAAGTAAAGGTTCATCCGATAGTGAAGTTTCTGGAAAACAAGGTGGATCAGCAAATCTTGGCGGTGGTGGAGCTGGCGGGTTAGGTGGCGGTCGCGGTGGCGGCGGTGCCGGTGAAAAGAAAAGTTTTAAAGATATTTTAGCCGGATTCTTTGGTGGCGGCGGCGGCGGAACTGGTGGCGGTGGCCCCGGTTCTAAAGGTGGCGGCGGATCTGGAAACGGTAGTGGACCCGGCGGCGGTGCGGCCGCAGGTGGACCTGATTTGAAAAAATTTATGCCGGGTGGATTTAATGATCCTCGTCGCGGAATTGCGAGTACGACCGGTAAAGATGGATTAAATGGCCGTCATGCTGATTTATTTGGAATTGTAAAACACGGCTATTACAAACAGCTTAAAACTTTTAATGACTAGTTAAAGCATTTTTCTATTTTCGTAAAATTTCCTGTTCGATCTGCGCATTTATAATTATGATCGACCTCAATGAAAAATTGTCTGGTTATCCAACACTATGATTCGACAACGGCCGGAAGCACATTCGATTGGCTTGTCCAAAAATCCATCAAATTTCAAGTGTGGCGGGTTGATAGCCAACCAGAACCGGATATTTCCAAATTCGAAGGACTTATTGTTTGCGGTGGAAAACATAATGTTGATCAAGTCGATGTTTATCCGTGGCTTAAACGGGAAAAAGAAATTATTAAGGAACGTGCGGAAAAAGGTTCTCCGGTGCTGGGGCTTTGTTTAGGTGGCCAATTGTTAGCTGAATCTATCGGCGGTGAAGTTGGTCCCCATAAAGGTTGGGAAATTGGTTGGTATCCGGTACAGCTGGCTAACGATGAAATACTGACTTCATTCCAATATCACAGTTACCGGTTTTTAATTCCACCGAAGGCTGAACTAACAGTTAAAGGTGATTATTGTCTGCACCAGGGTTTTTCTTATAAAAATTCGATGGGATTTCAATTTCATCCGGAATGTACAAAAGAGTGGATTGTTAACTGCACAAACGGGATGACTACGAACTATCAAGGCAACGTTCAAACTGCTAAACAAATAATTGATGATATTGCCAACCAAGTTACTTTGCAAAATTGGTATTATAAAGTTTTAGAATCTTGGGTAAAATAGAATTTTGCTATCAAGTTCAAGCTCAACTTAACATAATTCCTTCTCCTTTAGTCTGTGTTAACCGGTAAAAAGTCTGTTTATTTTTCTTAAGGCGCTGAATCTATTGTGCGTCTCACATTAGCGAGAGATTCTTATATCAATGTCATTGAATTTAAAATTTTGGGGCGTTCGTGGCTCCATACCCTCTTCTTATACTCCGGCCGAATGGTCTCAGCATTTTGATTCGCTGATCCGTGGTTTTTTAGCGACCGGTTACAATGACGTTCAACACATTCAAAAATATTTCAATTCCATTGGTTTAAGCCGTTCAGGTGGATTCGGAACTGCGACCACTTGTGTTGAAGTTCAAACTCCGCAGACAAGATTAATTATCGATGGTGGAACTGGAATCAGAACTCTAAGTGAAAAGATAATGAGCGGGACCCATGGAAACTTAAAGGGACCTTTTCATATATTCATGACTCACTTCCACTGGGATCACGTTATTGGTTTACCTTTCTTTGCTCCGCATTTTATTCCGGGCGTGCAAATCCATTACTATGCGGTTCATCCGGATTTAGAACAAAACATCCGCAGTGTTTTTAGAAAACCTTTCTTTCCAGTTGTGTTTGAAAATCTTCCTTCGAAAATTCACTTTCATGTGGTTGAACCAAGAAAACCATTCATGATTAATGATCTTTCGGTAACACCATATTTACTTGATCATCCAGATCCTTGTTGGGGTTTGAAAGCTCAATGGAAAAACAAAGCCTACGCACATTGTGTGGATACCGAAGGTACTCGCGTTTCTCGTGAAGACTTGGGACCGGACCTTCCTTTATATCAAAATATCGATGTAATGTATTACGATGCTCAGTACACGTTTCCAGAATTGGTTGAGAAATCTAATTGGGGTCACAGCGCTTCGCAAATTGGATTAGATATTGCGATTCGTGAAAATATCAAACGAGTGTTATTTACCCATCATGATCCGGGCGCCACGATCCAACAGATTCATGAACTTAAACGCCAAACCCAAGAATACATGGATAACCGTGTAGAGATGGCTAAAGAAAATGAAGAAATCCTTCCCAATGTAGAATGGGAATTCGCCCACGAAGGCATGGAAATTAAGCTTTAACTATTTCTTAAGTACCCGCACTTCATCCTGTAATTCTAAAGTCATGTCCTCGGGAATTGCCCAATCTGTTCTGGTATACTCTTTACATAAATTTCCCGTGATCGGTCCCCAGATTTGGGCGGCACCATTGGATCCTGTGTAACCAGTACTTTTATTATCATCATCACCTAACCACGCGATGGCCGTCATCTGCGGAGTAAGTCCCGCAAACCAACTGTCCTTGTAGTCACTGGTAGTTCCACTCTTCCCACCCAGTAAACAATTAGCAGTATATCCTTTAAGAGATTGCCCGGTCCCATGTGAAATCACCCGCTCTAACAACGCATTGATTTGAGTTGTGCCTTCGGCGGTGGCCACATCTTTTATCTCGGTCCATTTTTCGTTGGCCTCAACTAAGTTAGTTCCGCCGTAGAAAAGATCTGTGAAGAATAATGGCTGAATCATTTTTCCCTGACGTCCAAGGGTCATATACATTTTTAAGACATCAACCGGGCGCAAATCAACGGCACCAAGTACGGAGGCCTGCTGTAATTTTTGTTGAAGCGGTAATTCAAATTTAGCTAGGAAATCAAAGAAAGTATCGAAGCCCATTTCATTCGCTAAGAAAACCGTTGATTGGTTCTGACTCTTTTCTAAAGCTAGATGTAAGGGGATATCGCCTAAACTTTTATTATCGTAGTTATGAGGTTTCCAACTGCGCTTACCATCTAATTTAATCTCGATGGGTTCATCTTTTAGTATCGAGAAAGGGTCTTTCCCTTTTTCCAAAGCTAACAAATATAGAAAAGGTTTTATAGTCGAGCCAATAGATCTTCGGGCTTCCGTTAATCTGTTAAACGGAGTTTTCGCGAAATCGACCCCGCCAAAAGCAACGGTTACCAGGCCCGACATGTTATCTGCAGCGACATATGCGCCATCGATTTTTAACTTAGGTTTAGCGGTTTTGAATTTATTAATAACGGCATCAAACGGAGCTTGGGCTTTTTGTTGCCAACTAGATTGCAGCGATAAAAATATTTGTAAGCCTTCCAGTGGAACTTCCAAAGATTTAACTTGAGACATTGCAGCTTGAGCAAAGTACGGAACACTTTTCCTGGTTTGTTGTTGCGGAGCGGGTTCTAACGGCGCAGCGGTTCCAGCGTCGAATTCATTTTGCGTGATCAGGTCAAATTCGCGGAGTTTTTCAAAAACGCGATTCCGTCTTTCTTTTGCCTTATCTGGATTTTTCCACGGATTATTTATTCCCGGGCTGTTTAAAACTCCAGCAAGGAACGCGCACTCTGGGACACTTAGATCTTGAATTCTTTTATTAAAATAAAATTCTGCGGCTGCACCAAATCCGCGAACTTCCCATACACCTTGTTGGCCCATATAGATAACGTTCAAATACGCTTCTAAGATTTCGTCTTTCGTATATTTTGATTCCAAGCGAACGGATAAAATTAATTCACGTAATTTTCGGCTATAAGATTTTTCTTGGGTTAAAAAATAATTTTTTACTAATTGTTGCGTAATGGTGCTTCCGCCTTGGGCCTTTTTTCCAGAAAAAATATTTTTAAAAAGTGCGCGCGCCATGCCGGTAACGCTGAAACCCTGGTGCTCTAAAAAACGGTCATCTTCGATGGCCATGACCCCATTAAGGCAGGAAATAGGGGTTTCGCTCAGTTTTATTTTCTTTTGAAATAAGGGCTTTTCATTAACAACCTGAATTAAAAGTGTGGGATTAAAACCCACGGCCTTGCTGTATTTCGGGGGAAATCCATGAAAAGTTTGAAGGACCGTATCGGGTCCAAACAAAACCCAAAAAACTTTGGAAGACATTGTATCAGGCTCTTTGTTTATAAAACCCAGGCAATACCGGTCAGCAAAGTTTTCCACAGCTTGCTCGGCAGCCAGAAACTGGCACTGAGAGCCACTCAGAAGCTTATAATCGCCTGCTTTCAAGTTATCTTCGAAGCCCCGTTGGCGAAAAAGTGCTGATTTTAAGTAAGACTGAACCTCGCTTTGAGTAACTTTCATTCCTGGTAAGAAAATGAAGTCGAATTTCCATACTTCAGTGGGATTAAAAATCTTTTGAATATCAATGTCTTGATCGAAGACGCCAGCGCTAAGGTTGACGCTAAATATAATTGTAAAAGCAAATAAAATGGACTTAAATCTGAGTGAAATCATCCTTTATTTTTAAAAGAGAAGGACCACATACACAATGAAATTAAGTTCAAAGCAACTGGAAGTCATTGCTGAAAAAGTGCTCGCCGAATG
>JAZKJI010000208.1:3734-12372 GCA_040384405.1 Bdellovibrionota bacterium | reverse complement strand
CTCAGGACTAGTGACATTCAAAGTCGATGAAAAGCAGATTTTCCAAAGAATCCTGCAAGCCATCCAACAAGATTATCAAAAAGAGTTGGATCTGGATCGTGAAGTTCTGGCCATGTTGGATAAATTAGAAAAATCCAATGCCGGTGAATTCCAACGGTACAAAATGTATCCAATGATTAAAAAGCAACTGGCAAAAGATAAAAAGGTGATCTTATGAGCATTCTTTCGGAAGAGCGTCAGAGTCATTGGTCCCATTTAATCACCGACGCCGTTTATAACGATGATCTTGCTGACTACAGTGATGATGATCATGTATTAAGAGCTACAAAACGGGCCATCGCGAATTTCGTCAAAGAAGAAGCGGATATTGATCAACGAGCCCGCGCTAAAGTTACTTCTCTAAAAAGGGGAGTAATGGAAGGCACCCCAGAGTGGGAAATTATGTATAAAAAATATTACGAAGAAGAAAGGGGCAAACGTGGCCAAGGCTAAAAAACCAGCTAAGAAAACTGTAAAAAAATCTGCTACTAATGCCGCAAAAAAAACGGGCGCGAAAAAAACTGTGAAGGCATCAAAGCCAGCGGCAAAATCCGCAAAGGCAAAGAAATCTACAAAGCCGCAAAATCGGCAGTTAAGAAGCCCGCTGCTAAAACCCAAAATAAAAAATCCACCAGTGGTTCCCAATCTTTGAACGCTGGAAAATTGATGGCTTACAAACCAGCACCGGCGACAAAAGCAAAGATCGTTGATCTAAGAAACTTTTTAGTTCCGTTAGATGATCGTATCGTTGTGCAAGTTACAGCTGAAGAGCGAACAACTCCGGGTGGATTAATTATTCCAGATACGGTGGCAGATGTTTCCGGAAATAAACGCGGAACGGTTGTTGCCGTTGGGCGCGGTCGCCGCGATAAAAAAGGAAAAATTCATGCGATGGATGTTCAACACGGCGATAAAGTTGTGTTTTCCCAATACGCAGGAAACGAATTTGAATTTAATGAAACGAAATTGTTGATTCTTCGGGAACTAGAAGTCCTGGGAATCCTTGCTTAAGGAACTTTTATGAAAAAAATATTTTTCACCACACTTTTATTTTCTTTGGCAGCATCACCTGCTTTTGCCATCAGTATCGACTGGAGTGGTGGATACCGTATCGAGTACACCGAGATCGAAAAACCTACTCTTGGTTCACCGACAGGTCGCAAAGCTTACGGCCAGCATTTACTTTATTTAACTCCAACTATCGTTCCCGCAGATGGTTTTTTGATTAATGCGAGATTTGATTTGTTGGCGAATGATAATCCGGCTTATCAGAATTCCCAGATGGGTATGTTTTTCGGTGATTCTTATACTCCGAACAATCAAAACGGTGAGGGTGCTTCGAATCGCCAAAACATGGGTTCAACACCGATGCAGGTTTCCCAAGTTTATTTAACTCACACTGATGAAAACGCGACTTTCAAAGTTGGTCGCATGCCTTACGGTTTCGGTTTAGGTATGACTCACAGTGAAGGTAAAGGAATGTTCGATCACTGGTATGACAGCATCGACATGCTTTCTTATCGTTTTCACATCGGAAATGTTTATATCAACCCAATGTTCGGTCAAATGCACCAAACCGGTGCGGGTCTAGCGAATAAATACCAAGTTCAGATGTTAGAGATGATGTACGACAGTGAAGACACTGGTTCTCAGATTGGTGTTTTATTTGAACGTAAGAATGCAAGCACCACCATCGTTGCGACTGATCCTACAGGTCCTGCGGCTTTCTATGGTGGCAATGCGGTTTCTGACTATTCACTTGAACAAACAAGTTTCATTTTAGGCCGAGAGTGGCCTACTTTCAGTTTCAAAATTGAAGGTGGATTTCAAAAAGGTTCTACCGGAGTTTCCGTTGCAGGTTCTGGAATTCCAATTCATATCAATTCCTACGGAATTGCGAACGAAATCTCTTATCACGCAGAAGAATCAAAATGGAAATGGGATCTAAGATCAGGTGTTGCCAGCGGAGACGATCCAGCATCAACAGATTTCGAAGGATTTATGTTCGACCGAAATTACGACGTGGCATTTCTCCTCTTTAATCAACGTTTAGGAGATCCAAATACAGATTTTTTCCGAACAAACTTAATTAAAGATCGAACGACGACAGGATTTTATTTAGCTGCTGATGATGAAACGATCAGCAACGCAACTTATGTGTCTCCAAGAATCACGTATGCATGGAGTGATAAGTTGGATTTAGTAAATACATTTACCTATGCGACCTTAATGAACAAATTCAACTCTACAGTGGACATGTCGAAAGACTTAGGGATAGAGTGGGATATAGAGTTGGTTTATAAACCTCGCGAAAGAGTCCGATGGGTAAACCAAGTCGGGTGGTTATTTCCCGGAGAAGCCTGGAGAGCAGGACCGACGAATAACTTCAGCAATGATTCAACATATGGATTTTCATCAAAAGCCGCCATCAGCTTTTGATACAACTGGATAGGCATTTTGTACGACAGCTAGAATACGACTTAGATTTCAACACGCAAAAATGGTGGTGAGCAGGGCCCCGGGACGCAAGTCTCGGGGTTTTTTTTATTCTATTGGCGGAATAACATACCTGGATTTGCAAGACGACCCGGAGCTTGTTGTCCCGGTTGACTCATTTCACGAAGTCGAGATTGATCAATTGTCTGAGCTTGCGGAATTCCAACGTTCGGAGTTCCAATTCCCACCATGTTAGGCTGAGCTTGCGGTGGATTAGTAGTGTTACTAAGAACTGGTACACCAAACTGATCAACTGCACCTGTCGGAGTTCCGTACGGGTTTGAAAAAGTTCCCGGAGTCGATTGTGCTGAAACAGGTTTCTGTGCATCAGTTAACGATTGCATCAGCAAAGTTGAACTTTGGTTCAAGTAAGACAATGGAACTGTATATCCTTGTCGGTACTCGGTAGCAAAAGCACTTGCCGTGATGTTATTAGTAGAAACGGCTTTTTGACCGCTTGTTTTTAAATCCTGTCCAAGGCTCATGTCCAAGTAACCAAGCTGTTGTTGCATCTGTAATACTTCTTGGCGAGCTTGCAACTTATCTTGAACTGTCGTTGCAGTTTGGTAAGTCGCTGCAGAAGTTCTCATATCAACAACTTTTTGTTCCATAAACCCAGTTGTGATTGCGAGAACTCGTTGGCGTAACCAGTTTGCTTTTGAAGCCGGTGCTTTAGAATAAATTTGCAACAATGTTTTATAACCTTCATTGTTTGTCGGATTAACATTTGGTCCTGGTTTAATCGTCGCAAGACTTGCGATGATTGCAGTTTCAATATGTGTTTCGTAAAAGCTTTGGAATACTTCTTGTGCTTCCGGAGTCATCTTCGGAGTGTCTTTTAATAACTCTAAGTACTCAGAAGTAGCGCACGAAAGTTTTAAAACTTCTTCGTCATTTCTGTTTGTCTCTGTACATAATTTAAGGATTCCGTTTAAACGACGCTCTTCTACTTTTACGGCTTTGTCGTGTTTTTCACGGCGAGCTTTTGCCGCCGCAAGAAACTTGTCGTCTTCTTCATCTTCGTCTTTATCATCATTAGATGCAGTTGCAGGTTTTGTTTCTTCGTCCTTTGCTTTAACTTGAGTAGCACTGACGATAGCTTTGAAGTCTGCAACGTTTTCAGCTTGGGAAGCACTCATAATGATAGTTTCAATTCCGCAAGTTGTACAAATATCGCCTTCGGCGTTTTTAATTACTTCTTGTCCCTGAACAAGGACTACGACTTTATCTTTATTGGATGGCATTTGTACGATCGTAACATCTGCTTTCTTACCATTATTTAACACAAAGTTTTTAAGAGTACGTGGTGCAGATCCCGATGCAGTAGTTGCTTCTCTCGCCGGAGTAGCTCTTTCAGTCGCTGCAGGAGTTGCTTCATCATCCTCGTCGCCTTCTTCATCTTTTTCTACAGCAGGTTTTGGAGCAGCCACAACTGCAGGCGCAGCAGCCGGCGTTGGAGCGGGCTTTCCAGCACTTGGAGCCGGTGCAGCAGTTCTACCTGTTCTTCCAGGAGTTTCAGTTTTCGCACTTGCTTCTAATTCATCGGCAGCAGCTTTTGCGGCAGCATCTGCAGTTACAGCAGGTGTTGCAGGGGCTGCAGCAGCATTAGCTGCCGGAAACCGAGAACTTTTCGAAGCGAAAGTTGTTAAGTGGGCGTAATCAACTCCTAGTACAGCTATTAGGGATAAGCTAAGAACCAGGCGCATTTGATTTTTCTGTGCGATACTTTTTGTAGACTTCATAATAAAGCCTCCTATTCAAACTTCTTTAATGCGAGACCCAAGCCATGTCTCAGTTTGATAGAGTGCTCAAAGGTTCAAAATCATTGACAATGTTCCGTATCAAAAAGAAACATAAATCGAAATCTCAAAACGAGTCACACTAGGTAACATTAATGGGCTTCACTTTCCTAAAAACGGCGCCACCTAAGGGCATCAATGAATCCGACTGGAACAGTTGGAGCTGGCAATTGCGCTCGTCTTTAAAGACTGAAGAAGATTTCAAACGCTACTTTGAATTAACATCTGAAGAAGAAAAAGTTTTCGGTGGAAAAGAAGTATTTAATATCCGAACTACTCCTTATTACGCGGCTTTGACTAAACCTTCACCCTTTGATCCCCTTCGACGCATCCTCATGCCTCACGCAAAAGAATTGGCCGAAGGAAATCAGCAAATGCTTGATCCATTGGGTGAACGTAAGACGGCAAATGCACCAACCGCACGGGTAATTCATAGATATTCTGATCGCGCTTTATTTTTGATTACTGATCTGTGCAGTGTTTATTGCCGTTACTGCACACGAAAACATTTCACCGGGCAGGATCAAGCCTTCATTAGAAATTCCGAATACGACGAAGCACTTTCCTATATTAAAAAAACCACGGGCCTAAAAGAAATTATTTTATCGGGCGGAGACCCACTGACAGTTTCTAATTCCCAATTGGACCGCGTATTAACTGATCTTCGAAGTATCGATCATGTGGAAATTATTCGAATCGGCACAAGAATGCCGGTCGTATGTCCGCAAAGAATTGATGAAGACTTAGTAAAAATCATCCGGAAAAACAAACCAGTATTCTTGATGACTCACTTTAATCATCCCCGTGAGTTAACTGAAGAGTCAGCGAGGGCGGTGGAATTGTTTGTGGATAACGGAGTTCCCGTCATGAACCAAATGGTTTTACTGAATGGTGTAAATAATCACCCTGCGATAGTGCAGGCTTTATCGCGAAGACTATTATTTCTCCGCGCAAAACCCTATTACATGTTTCAGTGTGACCCTTCGATCGGAACCGACCATTTAAGAACCAGTGTTGACGAGTCTTTGGAAATTCAGCGCGAGCTTTGGGGGCATCTCTCTGGCTTAGCGATGCCAACACTGTCGTTAGATATTCCAGACGGTGGCGGTAAAACGTACTTAGTACCAAACTTTCAAACTGAAATTACGCCCCAAAAAAGAAAATTTACCGGATGGGACGGAGTTAACGCTGAATACGTTAATCCTCCGCCGGAACAAAAAATTCTTCCACTAGACGTCGAAGACTATATGGAAGAATGGATGGAAATTAAATCTTCAAAGGCACTTTTCTAATTATTGGCAAGTGCCCATAAAGTGAGTGCCATTGATAAGTGCATCAAATTTCTTACCATCGCGAATTTGGCCCACTGCCAACAACGAAACTGCGTTACCCGTGATGTTAGTGCCTTTAGCATTGATGACAAAACCCACAACTTCTTTTCCGTCTTCAACATTAGAAGAAATCATCGGCGATTCATCCGCAATTGAAACGGAATACACGGATAATTGTGCAGAGTCTGCATTTAGCACGAATTCTACTGACACTGTGGACTCAAGAATGCAGCTGCCACCTTCGCATTGATAATAATGATTGGCTTTGCAATTCCAAGTCGGATCGACTTGTCCAGCAAATGCAGTTGAGCTTAAAAAACCTAAAATTAAAATTAGCAATTGAGTTTTCATATAATCCCCTTATGGACAGATCTAAACATCACTTAGATTAGGTGTCTATATACTCGAAGGAAAAAATCAGATGCGAGGCAGGAAAGTGTTCGGTGCTATTCGGGCATATAAAAATTTTTATAGTATGAGAGGGATAGAGGTATCGAATAGGAAGTAGCGAACCAAAACAGGCTGGAAATAGAAGCGAGATATAAAATTGGAATCTATACTCTTTCTAACCGGGCATACTTAATAACGAACTTCTTAATCGTTTGATCAGCAAAAAGAACGGAAACTTTTTGTTCATCGCCAGAGCCTTCCACTGAAAAAATAGAACCAATGCCAAAAGTAGGATGTTTAACCTGTTGGCCTTTGGCAAAAGAACCTTTGCTTTGTGCTACTTGTGAATAGTTATCATCCGGAAAATCTTGGCTATCGATATCATCAAGACTGCCGCGGGATTTATTAAAATGCCCTTCGGGGCGGCTGAATGAACTGCGGCCCCATTCGGGTGATCCAGCAGCATGTCTTGCCGCAAATCCAGTTCTTACAACCCCGGAAGTTTGTTCCAACAATTCTTTAGGGATTTCGTTTAAGAATCGGGAAGGGGGATTCATCTGATCCTGCCCCCAAACTTTTCTCATTCGTGCGTAGGTTAAAAATAATTTTTGACGGGCACGGGTCATTCCGACGTAAGCAAGGCGGCGTTCTTCTTCCATGTCATCAGCAGAATCTGAATCTCCGCGTGATGATGGAAACAGATTTTCTTCCAAGCCCACGATAAATACGTAGGGAAATTCCAATCCTTTTGAAATGTGCAAAGTCATCATCGTTACGGTATTTACCGCTTCATTGTACTGATCCTGATCAGAAACCAGGGACATCTCTTCTAAAAAGTTAGAAAGTGTTCCTTCGGGGCCGCGCTCTTTCATAAATTGCGCGATCGCATTGTCCAATTCTTCCAAGTTTTCAATTCGGGCTTGGGACTCTGGAGTGTCCTCGGCTTTTAAGGTCTGCAAGTATTCAGTTTTATCCAACAAAATAGAGTAAAACTCGTCCATCGCATAACTCTGGGAAGTTTCCGTTAAGGAAATTAAAAGATCCAAATACTTTCGTAATTTCGAAGTCGTGCCGGAATTAAATTCTTTTGTATCAACACATTTTTGGGCAGCAATCCATAACGGTATCTTGTTGGCAGTGGCGTACTCTTCAAGTTTTTCGACCGTCGTTTTTCCGATTCCCCGGGCCGGAGTATTAATGACCCTCTTAAAGGCCGCATCGTCCGCGGGATTAATCGTTAATTTCATATAAGAGATGACGTCTTTTACTTCCATACGTTCATAGAAGCGAATTCCGCCAACGATCTTATAGGGGATACTCATCGTTCGAAGTTGATCTTCCAGGACCCGCGACTGCGCATTCGTCCGGTAAAAAATAGCGTAATCGGAATAGGAACCTTCACCATCGTTCATCATGGACTGGATATTTTTAGCAACGTACCGGGCTTCTTCATATTCATTGGTTTCTTCACGCACCGAAATCAACTCGCCTGCCTGATTAGAAGTGAAAAGTGTTTTATCTTTTCTTTGCAGATTGTTTTTAATTACGTGGGTAGCAGCCGCAACGATGTTAGCAGTAGAGCGATAATTTTCTTCAAGCTTAACTACTTTTGCCTCTGGGAAATCTTTTTCGAAATCCATGATGTTAGAAATATCAGCGCCACGCCAGCTGTAGATCGATTGGTCTTCGTCGCCCACAACACACAAATTACGATGACCACTGGCTAAGGACTTAACCAATAAATATTGGATGTGATTTGTATCTTGATACTCGTCGACCATGACGTATTTAAATTGATTTTGATATTGCTCTAACAAATCCGGATACATTTGAAAAAGTTCGTAGGTTTTTAAAAGTAAATCATCAAAGTCCAGAGCGTTCGCGCGTTTTAACTCTTCTTCGTACTGGGTATAAACGTCCAAAGTTTTTGGATCCATGATTAACGACTTCGAGTGTTTTACTTTTTCGGGACTTAGTCCTTTCATTTTTGCAAAACTGATCCGGCTTAAAAAATTTCGGGGTGGGTAGGACTTATCGTTTATGTTTTGATCCCTTAACGCTTTTTTAACCAAGCCCAACTGATCGGAAGAATCGTAAATAGAAAACCCGGGTTTATAATCTAAAAGCGGTAAATGTCTTCGCAAAATTCGAACGCAAAAGCTGTGAAAAGTATGGATCCAAAGGGGAGTTCTCGTAACATAATTGAAGTCCGACAGAATCTGGTAAATTCGGTGTTCCATCTCGCGGGCAGCTTTATTCGTGAAAGTGACACAAAGGACCTCTTCCGGAGCTGCTTTTCCGGACGCCAGAAGGTTCGTCATGCGATAAGTTAGTACCCGAGTTTTCCCAGAACCCGCGCCAGCTAGAATGAGCAGGGGTCCGTCGGCCTGCTTGATCGCTTCGAACTGCGGAGGATTCATGAGTTTACTAATAGTATCAATAACTTGCGTCAATTTTCAACTTTCCGTGTTCTGCCTGTTTAGCTTCCATACAAGGTGCCAAAGTTAAGCCTCAGCACGTTTCACATTGAGATTAGGGTCTAGGTAAGCTATTCTACGCAACGCATCAAATGATGGGAATTAT
>JAZKJI010000208.1:2480-3724 GCA_040384405.1 Bdellovibrionota bacterium | reverse complement strand
TATCGATGGAAGTATTTCGCGGGATTAAAAATTTAGCAACGAATTTCGTGCTGAGTTGCGCACTGTTGGTAACCATTGGTTGCAGCGGTGAGCGCCCATACCAAACAGCTAGCGGCCACGTTGCCGTAAAAATTCCTGTAGTTAAGAAAGGCGTATTCACTTTAGACATCGTCGACCTTTTTGGAATCACCAATTTGTATGAATTCGAAGGTGATTTTGCCCGTTTCTTTTTTTCTCCGCGCGTGGAAAACGGCCAGTTGGCTGGAACAAAAGCTAAAGCACGTTTTCTTGAAGTACGCGGAACATTCATACCTGCGGATCAGTCATCGGCAGAAATGGCTTCGATTTATTATCACCTGCAAAACTTGGCGAAATTAGATGAAGCCGTCGGCGCAGGAAACGTAAATACATGGCCGCGTTCCGTTGCGATCCAAGCTTTGGTTGAGGATGCCGGTGGTAAGCTTCGCGAAAACAATGCGATGTATGATGGGATTACTGACTCGATGGCCTTTGTTCCCTATAAAAGTAATGACATTCCACTGTCGGTAAATCCCGGAGTTATCGCGCACGAGCATTTTCATTCACTGTTCTATAAACTGGTTACAGTTCCCTTAATTGCAGAGGGAGTGATTCCGGGCCAATCTGATATTTCTTTACATGCAATTGAATCAAATAAATTTGCGAATTCTGGAAAATCGGCGGAGCAAAAAATTATTCGTCCATCGGGTGATTACCAAACTGATCTTCGCGAGATCTATAATTGGTTTGTTTTAAAAAGTCTTAACGAAGGTTTAGCGGATGTTTGGGGTTGGTCGTATACGGCTCAGCCAGATTTCATTGCGTACTCAATTCCTTCTCAAAAACCGATTCGCAGTTTAAAGGCCAGTGATATTCCTGATTTCACACCAACTATTCAAACTGCCGAAGCCGTAAAGCTATTTCAAGTCGAACAAAATTTAAGTACAAGTAATGGCCGGATTAATATGAAAAAATCGCGCGAGAATTTAGTTAACTGTTGTGCGTATGAATTAGGTTCATCCTATGCCCGGTTTTTTAAAGCTTATGCCGACTTAAAATTAAATCCCGAGTCAGAAGATGAGTTCAGTGCCCAGGCCGTAAACTCAAGACAAGAAATACTAAAAATCATTGTCAGATTGTTGCCTCTGATAAAAAACGAAATGTTGAACAACGGGAAAGAAAAAGACTTAAATACATTAAGTATTCTCGAGTTGGTTTCCAAAGCA
>JAZKJI010000208.1:0-2470 GCA_040384405.1 Bdellovibrionota bacterium | reverse complement strand
CTAGAAAACTGTAATTTTATCGCGAAGTATTTAAGAAACAGCTGGGGTTCTATTTCTCATGCCCCAAGATATTCTTGCGAGACCATCGATGGAAAAACCACTCTGATTAACTTTAGCGAACAATTAAAATGATAAGTATTCTGGGACTCTCACTTATCTTTTTTCCATTAAGCTATGAAACGCGTTACGAGCGTAACCAAGATCAGTCCATAGCAGCTGTTCATCCACAAAATTATTCTGGCGGAGTTCAAACTGCCGATTGGCGTGTACTTTTCGAGTATGCGACCTATACCAGTGAATCTGGAACGGCTGCGTTTAATATTCGGCGTGAGCATCGTGATTTGCTTTTGCACGGTGGCTACAATGTATGGAAAGGTCACTTCACTGACCTAAAAGATTTAAAATGGAACATTCGTTTGGGTGGTATCATTGGAACTTACCGAGAGTCGATCAGTACGACGTTATTAGGAGTTACCGATAAAGACACGGGCGGTGAGCGCTGGGCCACTGGTGCTACTGCAGCGGCTTCCCTGGGATATAAATTTATGGCGTTGGAACTTGAGGGTAGACCTTTATTTGGGCAAAACTATGATCCGCAACCTCAGATGAGTTATATTATCCGTCTGGGATTTCAAATTCCTATTGGTGATTCTGCTGATATAAAAAACAAAAAGCCTGTAGTTTCTCAACCACAGGCTTCGTCTAAAAAAAGAATTTAATAAAACTATTTAAGTACTTTTTGAACTAGAGCTGACTTCGCTTCGCCTTTATCCATTAATTCCTGGCGATAATCTTTTGCTTCTTTCTCAGTGCTGAAAAGTCCAACACTAACGCGAAACCAAGTTTTACCACTGATTTCTGCAGGAACGTAGAAAGCGCTAAAGCCGCGGCCTTTAAGCTCTTGAGCTTTTTTGCGGGCTTCTTCTTCTGAATTAAAAGAAGCTAACTGAACCGTAAATTTACCAATTGAATACGGAGCAAGATTTTTAGGTACACTTGAAGGTAAGCGATCTTCAGAGTGAGTATTCTTAGCAACCGGTGCTGCGTGCTCGACTGCAACTGCTTGTCCTGGTTTGTTTTCAACTTTTGCAACTGGTTTTTGACCTGCCGGTGCATGGGATTTTTCAGCGGCGTGTGCGGCTTTCATTTCAGCTGCAACAGTTCCGTGGGTATCAGCTACTGCAGCGCCATGACCAGCAGAGGCAGCGCCGTGACCAGCAGCAGGGGCAGCGTGTGCCGGAGCTTTACCCGCAACTGCGCGAGTTTCAGTTGCATGTTCATCTGCATGGGTTTCACCATGTTCGGCAACTTCGTTTTTATTTGAGACTTCGTCATCAGCGATAAATTCAGCGGACAATTTTGCTAATTCATCATCAGTCATAGGTTTAGTTTCATCATCGGCCGCAGTTTCAGTCGCTGCAACGTCATGAGACTCTTCAACTTTGGTAGGCTCCATGCTTGCAATTTTATGCTGCTGGTCGCTGTACTGTTTGCCCACAAATGTTCCAACCGCGAAAGATAAAACCGCGATACAGAACACCAAACTTAACTTCATTAAACTATCAGTTTTTATTTTCATGAAATCCTCACTTATGACTTACTTTCATGCTAACTTCCCCAATCGAGTGAGGTCAACCCATGGAATTAACGAAAGAAAGCTTCGAACGCGACTGGAAAAATTTTCTTAACGTTGGACTAAAGGCTTGTCGACTGGGCCGGGAAGTACTTCTTACCCACTTCGGAAGGCTAGAACATATCGAAGAGAAGGAACAGGCGGGCTTAGTCAGCGAAGCAGACAAAGAATCCGAAGAGGTAATCAAAAGATATCTTAAGGACTTTAATCCCCAGATTGGCTTCTTAGGCGAAGAATCTGCCTTCATCGAAATGCAAGAAATTGGACCAAAATCCCAGGCAAAAAATACAGCAAAACCAGCAACTAAGGTCATTCCAGGTGCGATCGGTGGACCGGGCCAAACCAGATGGATTCTTGATCCATTGGATGGAACCACAAATTACGTTCATCGATTTCCAATTTTCTGCGTGAGTTTAGGTTTAGAAGTGCAAGGTGAATTAGTTCTAGGTGTGATCGATATGCCAGCATTGGGCGAAACTTATACCGCGGTAAAAGGTCACGGTGCTTTCGTAAATGGAAAGCGAATGAAAGTTTCTTCAACTTCGGAATTTAAAAATTCTTTACTGGCGACGGGATTTTTTCCAACTCCATCAGCAGAGCTTGATCATCAAATTTCTGTTTTCGCAGGGTTGGTAAAAGAGACGCGGGGAATTCGTCGCGCGGGTGCCGCTGCTTATGATTTATGTCAGGTGGCTCGCGGGGTGTTTGATGGTTTTTGGGAGAAAAATCTGCAAGCTTGGGATAGTGCTGCTGGTGTGGTGTTAGTTCGTGAAGCGGGTGGAGTAGTGGTGAATTATCGCGGTGAGGATTATACGACGGCAGATGATTCGTTGATTG
>JAZKJI010000207.1:39481-49278 GCA_040384405.1 Bdellovibrionota bacterium | reverse complement strand
AAAAACTTCAGGATCTAAAAAAATTTTGGGCTTCGTTATCTGATTTGGACAAAGAAGCTTGCGGTATCAAAGATTGGAGCTTTCGTGGATGATCGGTATGTTCCAAGATTATCAGTGGGGCTGGTTCATCACCCGATTCTAGACAGCAAAAAAAAGATTGTTGCTACCAATGTAACTAACTTTGATATTCATGATATTGCCCGCGCCAGCCGCGTTTACGGCGTTGAAAACTATTATATTATCCACCCCATGCGCGAGCAGTTGATGTTTGTTGAACGGATTTTAGACCATTGGAGGACCGGGCAGGGCTCAAAATTTAACCCCTACCGGATGCGAGCTTTGGGACCGGTAAAAACGGCAGAAACCGTGAAAAAAGCGATTGCCGACTGGAATGTTCCCGGAGCCCTTATTATCGCGACCCACGCAAGGCCGGTCGAAGGGGCTAAATCGTATACGTTTTCAGAGCTAAAGCACGTTATGCACGTAGAAAAGCGGCCCGTATTTTTGATCTGGGGAACCGGGTTTGGTTTAACGGAAGAATTTATGCGCAATTGTGATGGTGTTTTAGAGAGTATTCGGGGGGCACCGCCCGATGATTTTCGGCATCTTTCTGTCAGATCGGCCGCAAGTATCTGTCTTGACCGCCTAATGGGCCCATGGTAGTCCTCATAGTTCGCAATTGCTAACGGAGACCGCTATGGCTAAAAAAACTGGTACTACTTCGACTAAAACTTCAAATAAAGCTACTAAACCAGCTACTAAGAGCAAAGCCGTAAAGGCTACTCGCGCAGCAAAAGCGCCGATCGCGGAAACAAATCTTGTCCGCCGAGTAACTGCAAAAGCTGCTAACAAAAACATCCCAACATTTCACCCAGGTGACACTGTTAACGTGTACGTAAAAGTACGCGAGGGTGAAAAAGAACGTATTCAGCTTTACAAAGGCATCGTAACCAAAGTTCAAGGACAAGGCATCGGCCGCGCTTTTACAGTACGTAAAATTTCAGCGGGTGTTGGAGTGGAAAGAACATTTCCATTCGCAAGTCCAATCGTTGATAAAGTTGAGCTTATCTCCACAGGGAAAGTGCGACGTGCAAAGCTTTACTACCTTCGTGATCTTGACGGAAAAGCTGCGAAAATCGAGTCTGAATTGGCTGCAGTTGCGCCAACGACTAGTGCTTCCGCAGACAAAACTTCCGCCGATACGACTCCAGCAGCTGCTGAGTAATTTTAATCCTACATTTTCTTTTCGCACTGAAGGAGGCCGGTAATGGCTTCCTTTTCTGCTATTAAATCGTCTAAAAAACAAAACTCTGTTCCTAAGCCAAATTCGAAATCGGATTTGAAAGTTCTTAATAAACGAACTTCCGAAGGTAAATTTAAATTCAAACGTTTTCTGCAATCCAAATATTCTCCGTTACCACATATTGGGGTTGATGAAGTAGGGCGTGGATGTCTTGCAGGTCCCGTTGTTGCGGCAGCGGTTGTTTTAAATCACTCCAAGCACAATAAATTTTTGGGTGATTCAAAACTACTTACTTCAGAACACCGAAAAAAAGTTTCTACTTTAATGGCAGCTCAACATCTGATTAGTATCGCGTGGGCAACGGTCGAAGAAATAGATCAATTGAATATTCACTATGCATCTTTGCTAGCGATGAAACGGGCAGTGGAATCCTTAGGAGTTCCCAACGGTCATGTACTGGTGGATGGACGATTTACGATTCCTGAATTGCAAGGGTTCGAACAGACGGCAATTGTGAAGGGCGATACTTTTGCTCCTCCGATTTCTGCGGCCTCTATCGTTGCGAAGGTTTTTCGCGACGAATGGATGGAACGCTTAAGTCAGGAGTTCCCCGTTTATGGATTTGAAAAACATAAAGGCTACGCAACTTCCGTTCACCGAAATGCCATCGCTGAACACGGAAGATGTATTTGGCACAGACGAAGCTTTATCCTCGGATTTGAAAATCCCGATGACGGCGATATTTTACTCTCCGAAATTGAAGCCGGCGTTGCCGAAGAAGATATCACTGGCGAAACAGACCCGGCTTTGGGATCCCACAAAAAATAAAGATCATTTTATCAAAGGCGAAGCTTCCGAAGAAACCGCGGTGCAGATATTAAAAGCGCGTGGTGCGGAAATCATGTTTCGTAATCGGCGCTTACCTTATGGTGAAGTCGACATCGTCGCACTTAAAGACGAGATAATTTATATCATTGAAGTAAAGACCGTTGCCCAGGCGGATCATGTCGTAGGACGCATAGGTTATAGGCAGAAAAGAGTATTGCGGTATAATCGTATGTGGATTGAAGAGGAATTTAAATTGCCGACGAAGATTCTTTGGGCGTTTGTTTTAGGACAAAAAGTTTTTTGGGTGCGGGACGAGGGTGAAGTTTAGTTTTTTAATTAGAATCCAAATTGATTTAGCGCCGTTGCCGAAACTGCTTTGATTGGTGACCCATCGAAATTGAAATTAAAGCTCATACGGAAATTGGTATCACCGCCCGTAACTTGATCGTGGACGAAATTAATAATCCAACATTCGCCCGGTGGCTTTAGCTGAATGATGTAGGCCCAAGATTTAATCACGGCCATTCTGGATAAGTCGCGCGTATCCCGAGTTTTTTCGGTCGCTCGGGTCGCGGCAGCATCGTATACTAGCTTACCCATGAAGTTGATGGGATTTGTAACGAGACCGGCACCGAAAGTATAATCCTCTGTTAAAGTCGAATATCTAACTTCTTCTCCGGATACAATTTTGTACTGGTTAGTTAAACCTATCATTACAAACTCACCGGTCTCTTTTCTGGCCGTTACACGGGTAGATGTATTTGCGACGTGATGATAAGGATAAAAATTTATTGTCGAAAGTACGTCGAAGAATTCGTATTTTACGTTAAGTAACGAAGCCACATCCGACCAAGGTGGTTTTTTGTTATCATGTAAATCGGCTTTATACGCGTCGTAGGACTGCGATAACGACCATAAAACAACTTGGCGATAAGTTGGTACTCCATCGGCCCACGTTTTTCGGGTCCAGCGATTTACAAATCCAAGCATCACTAAGTGGCTATCGTAAATTCTGTCATTGTAATCGAACTGCAATCCATTCGAACTTCCTAAATCTCCGTCACTGATAGAGTCTTTAGAAGAGATTGGTGGATCATATTGCACATCAAACCCAAAAAATGGGTGGGTACTTTGATCGATCCAAGGAGCGCGCGTATATGTTACTTGCGGAATAAACTCGTGCTTCATGCGGTTGCTTTTTGCATCCGAAAGATCCCCGTAAACGCGGCTAAACGTTGCGGCACTGGCAATTTCGGCTCTTAAAAGCCTACGGGCACTGGGTGACACATTTTCAATATTAAATAAGTAATGTGTTTCGCGGTAACTTACTTGCGGCAGAAACTCTAAACCAAAATAGGAAAATGGATAGGAGATAGAAGGATTTATGTCTAGTCTTTGCCCGGTTCGAATCAGATCTGCATCCGCGTTCTTATTTCTGGCGAAAGTACCATCATAGATCGGATAGCACCCGGGCTGATTATCACAAGTCGCGGATCCGCCGGAATTTTTTATGTATCTAATTGGCGTTCCGTTGACGGAAGTCGTTTGATATAAATCGTCCCAGCCTTGGCCATTCCGATAAAAATTAGTGTAATTGACGTCCCAGCGATAATTAAAATTCGTATCGCCGATGTTGGTTTGCAAATGGGTCATTTGAATTTCTGGCAGGCGGTGGACGGCGTCGTCATTCGATGCAACTGGATTCGCGCGAAGCATGTTTGTGTAATAAGACGTATCGATATGCCAGTAGAAATCTTTTTTCCGTTGAGAAACCGACATGCGGTCTTCCATGGCGGCGTCACCGTAATTCCCGGTTTCTAACGGGAAATCTTTTGGATATTGTAAATCACTGGCATGGTTTACTTGGATACGTTGGCTGACATCAGAAGGCATTTCGTAAAGATGTTTATATTTTATAAACCATCTGGGAAGCAGAGTTCCTCTTTCTGATTCGGGACGGAAGTCATTCAAACGACCAGTATTTGCAAAATATTTATCGCCCAAATAACCAACATCGACTTCTCCGGCCGAGTTATCATCCAACACGTAACGATAATTTATAAGAGTTTTTAGACCCCTGCGCTCGTAGTTTTTTAATGTGAAAGTCGCATCGGTGCTGCGATCGATGGCCCAGAAATAACTTTCGGCAAAAGTTAATCCCCCTTCGGTTGATTGTTCTAATTCCGGAGTTAGCAAGCCTGACTGGCGATCACTTTTTAATGGAACGACTAAATAGGGAAGCCAAAAGACGGGGACTCCGCCGACTCTCATCAAAGAGTTTTTTATATACGCGTATCCACCCAATTCAGCGCGTATGTGGCTTCCTTGGAAACTCCAGGTTGCGGGACAGTTTGTACAAGTTGTGTAGTCAGCTTCGGTTGCTAAAAATTCTGACGGGCCCGTTTTTTGAATCAGTTTTCCTTCGAAATAAACTTGTCCCGACTGAACATATCCGCTGTAAATCAAACCCGTTTGAGTTTCGTAATCCAATAAAATGTACTCACCCGCAATTGTTGCTTGCGGCGAAACTACGGAAACATTTCCGTAGAGCTCGACTTGTTGCGAGCGCATATGAATAACGGCTTTGTCGCACTTGATGTGTTCTTGGTCTTTAACAATTTGTACATTGCCTTCGATGTTAACTAATTCCAATTCGCTGTCGCGGGAAAGATTATCGAAGTTAACGACCATACCCCGAATTTTTGCCGAAGCCGCCATTGCGGAATTTCCCGACAACAATAATAGCAATAGAGTTAAAGAAGCTAGGCGTTGAAAGACCTGGACCATGGTGCAGGTATTTTAATGAGAACTATTGAGTCTTGTCGAGGTGAAATCTCGTCGTTCGCCCCATTTATAAGTTGGTCAAAAAACCGATAAATGATGACGGGGGTGCTGAGTGATTGCACGCATGGAAAAACAGGGCGAATACACTATCATTAACTTATCTGGACGCCTTGATATCGATAAAACTCCCCCTTTTAAAGACGTTTGTATCAAAAATTTTGCTGCACAAAGAGTCATTTTTCGATTGGACGAGCTTAGCTTCGTAGGTTCGACGGGAATTCACAGCTTTTTCACGGCACTTGACGAAATCCACAAAAAAAATAAGTTCGGTTGCCGCATTGTTGGGCTATCCCCGGATTTTAAACGATTTGTTGGATGCATGGACACCGTTAAACTTAATGTCCATGAATCCGTTGATCAGGCTATGGTCAGCTTTCAATTTAGCGCGGTTGGTTCGCCAACTTTTGACTCAACTCAAGGTTAAGCCGCTCTAGAGCCTCTTGCGATTTTCGCAATTTCTCTATTTCATTTTGTTGGTCAGTCCACATAGCCCGCAAGCTATCGATTTGCGTGGTGAGCTCGCGATTTTTCAGTTCAACTGCTGACTTTTCACGCGTGGCAAATGTGAATTGCGTTTTTAAATCACCTAACTCAATTAGCATCCGGCTATTTTCGCGATTAAGAAACTGCGATTCTGCACGAAGTTCAGTTACTTCTTTTTGGTAAGCGTTCTGAATTTCTTCTTTCGATTTTTCAAGTTCAATTAGATGGTTTTCTAAAATATCACGACTTTGCTTGATCTTCGCCAGCATCTGAACTTTTGTTTGAACTTCGTTTAATTGATCACGCTGATCACCAATCGTAGTTTCGCGACGTTCAATTTCTGCTTCAAAATATTTCACCATGGCTTCAGACTTTTTGGTCTGTTCTTCCATTTCGTATTGTGAATTTTTGATAAGTTCCCGTAACTGAAGTTTTAAATCTTCAGTTAACGAGCGCTTTTGATTAAGGTCTTTTTCCATCGCATTTTTTTCTTCTTCCATGCGAGTACTGAAGTTCTTAAGTTCCTGAACATAAGGTTTAATTTGGGTTTTTACTTTTTCTTGATATTTTTGATAACGCTGAATTTGCAATCTTAATACATTAACTTCGCGCTCTAAGCTTTGCGCTAGATAGCGGTCTTTTTCAAAAAGTCTTAAAGACTCTTCTTTTTCTTTAATTATATAAAGTTGATCTTGGCTCTGGGATAATGCGGATTTTAATTTTAAGTTTTCTTCCGAAGTTTCGCGAGTTTCATTTTCAAGAGTGGCAAGTCTTCGAAGCGAAATTTTCAACCGCATCATCAGATCATCATTCTGCGCGATCAAGGTTTCCAATGAGTGGGGTTGGTTGTAACTTCGGTTATTGTCCTGTTGGAATCCTGAACTTCTTTGAACTTCGTCATTGAAATTAAGATTTCCAAGAGGAGCACTTGTAAAGACATCCATATCTACCACAGGGCCTCCTTGCCACATCGTTGGAACAATATTCCGTATTATAAAGATCTTGTCCCATTTTGATTATCCAGCTTGTGAACCATAATTGTAATACCTTCGGCTTGATTTCACGACAGAGGTCCAGCAAGAAAGTCTGGTTTCCATGCAGTTTTTTCAGAAAACTTCCGATAAAACCTGTATGGCAGCAGCACCCAAATCCAATGAAGATCCAAATAGTCTTCCCATAGCGGGCCAAGGGCGCGGTTTTGAAGTGCGCCAAGATGCCGTGGATTTTGGGCGGAATGGAACATTAAGATATAATGTTTTAACTCACGTCCTAGAAGAAAAGTACGACCACGCATTGAAATTTCTGAAAGATGCTATGACTCAAGAGTCAGAATATCCGGATTTTAAAGGCAAAACGGAACGCTATTTTAGCCATTGTATAGATTTAGTATATGCCATCAAAGCTAAGCGGAACTTCCCCGGAATTAATTCACTTACACGAGCAAAACAACAAGAATTGCGCGAGAAGTTCAAGTTTCACTTGAAGGAATTGCAGGCGGCATTAGGGCGTATCGAGCAAATTGAACAACAGCTAAAAATTGTCGATATCAGATCAACTGTTTATATTATCAGGGCTTTGTGGATCGCAGGAATTTTGATTATCGCGATCGCATTTGCCAGAGAAATCGCCACCAGTATTGCCAGCTCTGGAGTCGTGGTAGCCGACGATTTATTCGAAAAAACTTTGGAATGGTTATTTAAAGTCTTAAATATCTAGACAGTTGCGCCGCGATTCAGACGGCGCTATTCAATCAGAAAATCTATTTTAAGCTTTCGTAAACTTTTCGCAAAAATGGCAACCCTTGACCGTTTGGTAGGGATCGATTGTTAACAAAGATGGACGGTGTGCCGCTGATTCGTGCATCAGTTCCTTCTTTGGCCATGGCAGAGAGATCTCTTTTTGCAGTATCAGAATCCATACAAGCTTTTAAAACCGTGCAATCGAGACTTACTCCGTCACAGATTTTCTTATCGGCATCATCTTTACTAATTGAATAAAATGACTCTTGGTTATCAAAAATAAAATTGTGGGTGGCCCATCCTTTTTTGAATAAAGATTCACTGCAAAAAGTAGCAAGCGCTAAACGGCATCGAATTCCGTCACCCTTTCCTTCAAATACCGGATCAAGATTACAAGTTCCATCCAAAGGAAACGTTTTAAATACCAACTCTACATCTTGTGGATGGGCTTCAACAAAGGCGTGAAGTGTGGTTTTAGCGACTTTGCAGTGGGGGCAAAGGAAATCAGCAAATTCAACAATAACCATTTTTTTAGGAGTAGAAGGAGAAAGATTTAACACCAACCCCTTATCCATTTGGAAATTTTGGGGCGGGTTAGTAGCCCAAGTGTTATATTTTTCAATGATCAGCGTTTCAATTTCTTTTCCGCCCACTTTATCTAATAACATCGAGTTAAAAACAAATGCCATAAATGGAACTGCTAGCAGGCATCCAATCACCCATTTTGAATTTGAAAATAGATCAACGGTATCTTCCCGAAGAGATCCGGATTTTATTGGTCGAATTGCTAGCCACCAAAGAAGAATAGCGCCCCAAGATAAGAAGTAGGCCGCTATACAAAACAAACAAACTTGTTGGACTAGTGAAAGGGAAATGATTCCCATCACGACCGATGCAAGTCCGATGAGCCAAGAAACGATAAAAGTTTGCCCTTGAGTTGTCTTAGTGTCGCGGGACCATCCCAATATTGAAATGCTCTGAAGAAAAGCGAAAATTAAATTAAATGCAAATCCCCACAGGGCGATCGGAATGCCTAAAAAGGTTGCATATTTGCTAGTTGAAACGGCATCGCAGTTAAACACTTCGTTGATGTTACACAAACTGGGTTCGCCCTGATCCGCACCGAATTTGAGATCGAAATATTTATTCGCCAGATATCCATGCAGAAGGATCGCGATGAAGGTTAAACACAAGCTGATAAATGCAAATTTTCTCTGTTTAGACGTCATATATCTATCAGACTAAAACAACTGCCATCGAGTCAAATACAAAGGGACTAATGCAAGGCATGCTTTATAAATCCAGTTATGTATGCAAAGATCTTAGTGTGGATCAACAAGGCCGGAAGGTACGACGTCAACTTTACGATATGGTTCGGTACCAGGCTGAACACCGATTGGGTCCTCCCACGTCTGAATTAAAAAAATATCAGTCAACGTATGAAAAAGAACTTAAAGGTACTTGGAAGTCATCACCCGTCGAAAATTTAATGGAACGGGTGCTAGCTTCAAGGTTATTAATTTTGGGCGATTTCCATGGGATTCAACAATCACAAAAATCCCACCTTCGATTGTTAAAAAAGATCCGGGCTCAGCAGCGTCCGATAATTTTAGGTGTTGAATGTTTGGAAGCTAAAGATTCCGCACTCATTCATAAATATTTAAAAAAACAAATTTCGGAGAGCGCATTTCTAGAAAAAGTGAAATGGCACCAAAAGTGGGGATTTCCGTGGGAAAATTATAAACCCCTGTTTCATTGGGTTCACGATAACGGTGGTACCGTTTGTGGAATCAATAAAGCGTCGACCCGAAGCGGGGAAATCGACTTGAAGAGAAGGGACGAAGCAGTTGCTACTCATGTCACGCGGCTGTTGTCCCATCACAAAAAAAGTTTAGTGGTCGTGATTTTTGGGGAAATGCATTTAGCAACTCCTCATTTAATCAAAGCGTTGCAGTCCGAATGGAAAAAAACCGGACAAAATTTCCCTTGGCTGAGGGTGTTTCAAAATCCCGAGCAACTGTTCTTTAACTTTTTAGAACAAAGCTCGAAGGTTCCGCAGCTAGTTAAAAAAAATGAAAGCACTTTTGCATTACTCAGCGTTCCGCCGTGGGTAAAGTGGCAGAGCTATTTGATTTTTTTAGAAAGATCCCAAGATAGCGGACTATTGGATGACGAGTGGGATGATGACGATGAATATTACGATCATTCTGATGAAGTCGCGCAGATGATTCGAGTGTTAGCAACTGATCTTAAGCTTCCATTTAATGTTGATCATTTGGCCGTCGCGACTCTGGAAGACGCAAGTTTGGAACGCGCGATGGCTCAAACCAAGCCTCGGGCCCACAAAGATGTTTTAAAAATATTTATTCGGCATGAAGTACCATTTCTGATTCCCAAGGATCAGCTTATTTACCTTCCCCGTATGTCAGTTAACCATGCGGCCCAGACGGCAATGTTGTTTTTAGCATTCGCGGGAAACAAGTCGATGGCAGAGCCTTGGGTTTTGCCCCGGGATTTCTTGAAATTGGTTTGGGTTTTTTCTTGGGTCTATTTTGGTTCGAAATTATTAAATCCGCGGAGGAAAGCGGATACCTTTAAAGATCTAAAGGCCCGATTAGGCAGCCGAGATTCAAAAGAGGGCGGGAAGGAAGCTTTGAAGT
>JAZKJI010000207.1:35095-39454 GCA_040384405.1 Bdellovibrionota bacterium | reverse complement strand
GCGCGACAGCGCATAGCTGCTCACCGCTCCCAAACCCTGGGCGAGATCCCTTTTTTAAAAAAATTCGCAGCCAAGAAGCACTTATTACCGCCGCCGAACTTTTAGGGCGTATTCAGGGCGAAAAACTTTTTGCGGCATGGTCCCAGCGTAAACTTCCACGGGGTTGGGTCCACCAATCCTTGAAAAGTTCCTTGAAAGTTACTAATCTGCCGAAAATCTATTACGCTATGGTAAAGAAGTTAGAAAATGTATCCTTGGATTTTACATCCAAGGCGGAGAAAATCTGATGTTTTACTCGTTAAAAAAACAAGTGGCCGACGCGCTCAGCGGCATTTTCAATCAGCCTGCCGATTCAATGGTTAATTTATTAGAACGTCCGCGCACTAAAGAGCATGGCCACTTATCATTGCCACTTTTTTCGATTGCTAAAACTTTAGGGAAAAATCCGGCAGAGATGGCCAAGGAGTGGGCGGAAAAACTTACTGCGACGGGTTCGTCCGCGGGAATTGAAAAGGCCGAGTCCCTGCAAGGTTTTTTAAATCTGCGATTAAAAAATGAATTAATTATTAATAATCTTTTTGCAGACGTTCAGAATAAGTCAACGCCAATGGGGTTCGGACACAAAGGCAAAGGCAAAAAAGTTATCGTCGATTTAGTTTCGCCTAATATCGCCAAACCGATGCACGTGGGACATTTAAGATGCATCGCCATTGGACAGTCACTTACAAATTTAGCCAAGCATCAAGGGTACGAGGTTCTGACCGTAAACCATTTAGGGGATTGGGGAAGCCAGTTCGGCAAACTAGCTTACGCCTTAAAGGAATGGGGCACTGATCTTGATAATGATCCTAAGCCAATTGATACTTTGGTAAAGCTTTATGTCCGTTTCCATGATGAAGTCGCAAAAAATCCAGAGCTGGAAAAAAAAGGGGCGGAGTGCTTTAAAAAGCTAGAAGATGGTGATCCCGAAGCGGTTAAGTCCTGGAAGAAAATTGTTGATGTTTCTTTGAAAGACTACGACCGCCTTTTTTCTATTTTAAAAATTAAACATGATGTGATTTTGGGAGAGTCCTTTTACAACGATAAAATGGATGCGGTCATCGCGACGCTAGAGGAAAAAAATCTACTTAAAGACAGTGAAGGCGCTAAGGTCGTATTTTTTGAGGAATCGGAAAAGATGCCTCCTTGTATTATTAAAAAGAGTGACGGTGCTTCTATTTATGCAACCCGTGATTTAGCTGCTGCGATCTATCGCCATGATGTGCAAAAAGGTGATCAACTGCTTTACGTAGTGGGAGCTGACCAATCTTTGCATTTCAAGCAGTTATTCCGGGTTCTAGAGTTGATGAATTTTGAGTGGGCAAAAAATTGCCATCACATCGGGTTCGGACTTTACCGTTTTAAAGAAGGAAAGATGTCCACGCGCCAAGGAAAAGTGATTCTGTTTGAAGATATTTTAGAGCGCGCTCTTGAAATGATGGAGCAAATTATCGAAGCAAAAAATCCTGCCCTACCGGATAAAAAAGAAACAGCCCGCATGGTTGCGGTCGGAGCTTTGTTCTTTAATGACTTAGTCAACGAGCGCACGAAAAATGTCGAATTTGATTGGGATCGGGTCTTATCGTTCGAAGGTGATAGTGGTCCTTACGTGCAATACACTTTGGTAAGATGCCGCAGTATTTTACGAAAACTTGGTAAAGAAGTTAATTTTTCCCATCTTTCCGAGTTAACCCACCCGGCGGAAGTTGAGTTGATGTTAACACTCCAACTATTGGATCAAGTGGCGGATAAGGCCTATGATCAATTTAAACCACACTTGCTTGCCCAATATCTCTTGGATGTTTGTGCGCAATTTTCGCAGTTCTACCATCATTGCCGGGTCGTCGGCGAAAAGCCCGAGTTAGAGTCAGCACGGGCTGCATTAGTGTTTGCTACCGAGCGCGTGCTTGATCAGGGCTTGCGTTTGCTTCATATTGAGACACCGCAAGAGATGTAAATTGGTCCCTAGCCAAATGTAAAGTTCCCCATCCAAAGTCCGATAGGAACTTAGGATGAAGTCAAAAAAGAATTTTTCCTTTTTAATATTTTGTGCGCTGATTGCGGTAGGAATCGTATGGACCTACGGCACATTTAAGGCCTATTTCGAAACCGGAACGGATAATGCCGTGGTTACGAAAGTGGTCGAACAACGCATGCAAGCTTCCCACGTTGAAATGGTTCGTTTGCAAAATCAATTAAAAGATCTGCAGTTTCAAACGGCAGTGGCTTTGGGCCGCGAATTTAAAGAAAACCCAACTGAAAATCCGTTACGAGATAAACTTTTACAAGTGACCCGCGTACCAGCCAGCGCATCCCAAGTTGGATTATCTGATCTGGCATTTGAAAGAGCAAAAAAATTATTTGATGCCCAAGAATGGCGAACCTCGATTACCGCATTATCTGCATTTGTAAAAGATTATCCAATGTCTCCGCATATAGCAGAAGCGTATTTTCTGCTGGGCGAGAGTTACTATAAAACGGGAAAATTTCCTTTGATGTTGGATATGGTAGAAACCCTGGTTTCCCAATTTCCGGAAGCTGATGTGACAGGCTTTTTACTGTTAAGGCAGGCTCAGGTCAGCATCTCGATTCACCAGTTAGACGAAGCTCAAGAGCTATGTCGTTTGATTAAATCTGAATATAAAAATGCATTGCTCATCGAACAAGTGGATTTGTTAGAGAAAAATATCCGTTTATAGAGGTCATATGAAATTAATGAATATTCTTATTTTCATACTTGCCGTGACTGAAGTTCATGCCAAAGACACTGGCGTTATATCTTTTTTAAAACCCGAAGAGCGTAATTTTCAATATAGCTCATTAATTTTTTCTAAAGGCTCGGTCGTAGAGTTCAAAGGCGATACGGTTAAACTCTTAGAAGGTGATCTGTGGGTCTTAAAAACCGAAAAAATTAAAATTGAAACTGTTTACGGAGATGTTGTTTTTGAAGGTGAAAACGGCTTTTTCAGTCTGGATTTAAAAGCGGATCGGCTGACTTCTCGTTTAGGTAATGGGCGGGCGGTTTTAAAGAATCGCGGCGGCGAGTTGATCCCTTTGGATTTTGGTGAAGAGCTGTGGCTGGGTTCGATGGGCCGCGATGGTTTGCAGAGCCGTGGGGTGCCAAGTGCTGTCACTTGGGCTTGGTTTTTTCCACGATGGGCGAAAAAATTTCCATTTAAGAGTAAAATAAAAAATGCTTCCGCAAAGATTAAAGAGTTTCAAGACCAACGGGTAGAAACCAGTGCTCAGATCTCTCACGAAGTAGTAAGCCGTGATGTTGCCTCTCAAAAACGCAAAGAAGAGCAAGACCTGGCCGTATTAAAGGCTGCCGAACGACGAAAACAGCAACAACGTAAGCTGTTCTTTGATCGAGTTTTCTACCGCTAACTCTCTGACTTCCTTTGATTTCATGTTAAATTAAAACATGAACTCAAGGAGGAGTTTTGTGAGTGTATCATCCGTAGATCGTTCTAAAGACGAAAAGGTTCGACAGACTCGGGAAGAGGCTGATGAACGCGAAAATAGTCTCCTTAAAAGAAAAAATTCTGAATTAAAGCGCGCGGAAAAGCGCCATCAGGCCTAGCTGCAAGGTTTGAAAGAAGACTTTCAACGCCAGATGAGTGAAGTCAGAGATAATAATCGCGAGTCGCTTACGTCAAGGGACGTAAGAAATAATGAAAAAGTGGAAAAAATGCGCGATGCCTATCGCGGCCAGCTTCGTAAGAAAATGGAAGACAGCCAGTTCGATAAAGAAAATTTAAGAAATACCTTTCAAGGCGAAATCGAAACAACTAAAAAAGTAAAAGATCAACAACGCGCAAATCTTGAAAAACAACAGATGGCCGAACTTGATCACCGCGACCGTGAATTCACCGAATTATCCCAGGAAACGCAGAAACAACTGAAAGCCGCGATAACAAATAATCACGGCAAGTTAACTCAAGCTCATAAAAAAGAATCAGACATTATTTTGAAGGAAAAAGATCGCGCCGTTACTCAAAAAGAATTTGAGAAAGATCGCTTACGCGAAAGCTTTAAATCGGAAACAGCTCGTCAGAAGCGTGATTTAGGTAATAAAGGCCAATACTGGCAACAACGATACGAAGATGAAGTTCATACGACTCAAAATCGTGAAGCGCGTGATATCGAAGCTCGTAACGAAACTCTTCGTCAAACCGTTGATAAATACGGTGGAAAATACAGTAAATCATTACAGCAAAAACAAGAGCAGATCGAAGACTCGAACGAAAGTTTTCGCGATTCAATAAACGATCGCGTAAATAGCCAAGTTCGATCTAAGCAATCAGAAAATCAGCGTTT
>JAZKJI010000207.1:26412-35085 GCA_040384405.1 Bdellovibrionota bacterium | reverse complement strand
AGCGTTTAAAAGCCCAATTGACATCCGAGCGCGTGACAGCCCAACGTCAAAAGGAATTAGAAAAATCAAATTTACGAGCGGGATTCATGGATGAGTTGCAGGTTTCCGAAAGACAGCAAGATCAAATGCATGATGAAACGATGGCGCTTGCGCACAAAAGAACAAATAAAGTTCTAAAAGATCAACAAGATTTGGCCCGCGGATCAACGATGAATCATAAGTCAGATATGAACTTAGTCGTTACGAAAGCACGCGGCGACCGTAACAATTTAATGTCGTCTCATGCAGAGCACTTAGAATATATCCGCGAACAGTCAGATAAGCGCGTTGATAAGTTAAGTAAGGATCGTCATAAGACAGAGGGAAATCTGGCTGAATACTACAGCGAAAGTGTTGATCAGCTGAAGGACGGCTACCGCAATAAGGTCATGGAACAGCGGGATGCAAATATCGAACGGATGAATGAAACCAATCAGGCCATGGCAAAACGCTTTAAAGCGATTGAACGGGGCTTTGAGCAAAAAATGGACTTCATCACCAGTACCTATGATGCGAAGTTCGAGCAAATGCAGGACGGCCATAAAAAGGAACTAAAGCGTATCGAAGGCATGTATCAGCAGCGCATGACTGACCGTGATAAGGGCTTTAAGACCGAAAAGGAATCGTTAGAGCAGAAGTACGAAAATAAGATCAGCTTATTACAAGAGCAAAATGACCAAAAGATCGATGCCATAAATAAAAGGCATAACGAGGACATGAAGACGGTCGTTCAGAAAACAAATTACAGTCGCAAGGCGTAAGTAGTTTTGCGCCTGTGATTTTCTAACGTATGATTTAGGCATGAATGTTATTCTTGCCAATCGACGGGCTAAAATTGTCGCTACAATCGGACCAGCTACCCAAGAAGAAGAATCCTTAAAACGTGCAATCCTTGCTGGCCTTAATGTGGCCCGTTTGAATTTCAGCCACGGTGAACATGCAACCCACTTAAAAGTGATTCAGAGATTGCGTAAACTGTCGGTCGATCTTCAGGCGCCGGTCAGTATCTTACAAGATTTGCAGGGACCAAAGGTTCGAGTCGGAAGATTCGAAGGTGGTTCGATTGAATTAATTCCAGACACAATTGTCCGATTCACCGTCGAGGATATATTGGGCACCCCTGGCTTAATTCCATCAGACTTTAAAGAGCTTCCCAGTGTTTGCAAACCGGGAGTTCGAATTCTATTAGATGATGGTTTAATGGAAGTTGAAGTTGTCTCGAAAAACGAAACCGAAGTAATGGCTAAAGTTATTTTTGGTGGAAAACTTAAAGACCGTAAAGGCATGAATTTACCGGCAGTACCATTGCCAATCCCATCATTAACGGAAAAAGACTTAAAGGATTTGGAATTTGGTTTAGCAAATGAAGTTGATTACATTGCATTGAGTTTTGTCCGTCATGCCCGGGATATTCGTCGATTGCGGGAAATTATCGATGCCAGAAAAAGTTCCGCAAAGATTGTTGCGAAGATTGAAATGTTAGAAGCCATGGATAATTTAGAAGACATCGTAAGACTTAGTGATGTCGTCATGGTTGCAAGGGGAGATTTGGCCGTTGAGGTTGGACAAAGCCGGCTTCCCGGAATGCAGAAAAAAATTATATCTGTTTGCAATCGGCTAAATAAACCAGTTATCACTGCGACCCAGATGCTAGATTCGATGGTTGAAAATCCACGCCCAACGCGCGCTGAAATTACTGACGTTGCAAATGCTGTTCTCGATGGATCCGATGCCCTGATGTTATCGGCCGAAAGTGCCAGCGGAAAATACCCTTTCAAGTGTATTCGAACGATGCACGAAATTATTACCGAAGTTGAAAAAAACGAAGAAAAATATTACCGATTAAATTTGGAAGACGAATTTCTAAGTGTTCCAGCATCTATCGGGGCCAGTGCTTCGTTAAGTGCGTTGAAACTTCGCGCTCAGGCTATTGTTTGCTTAACGACAACTGGGAAAACTGCACAAATTATTTCCGGTTTCAGACCTCAGGCAAAAATCATTGCGGTAACCGATCAAATCGAAGTTTTGAATAGGCTTGAATTAACTTGGGGAATTCAAACATTGTTAATTCACCCGTACAAAACAATGGAAGAAATTTTAGCTCAAGTAGACGAGCTAATGGTTAGTTACGGAATTGCCAGAACAGGTGATCGAATTATTGTGACGTTGGGGCAACCCATTTATTTGGGATCGAAAACTAATTCGATGTATGTACATACTGTTGGGGCGGAAGCTCATCGCAAGGCGGATGAGAGTGCATTACCGTTACGGCATCAGGCGCTGGTCACTGTTTAACAGTTAACCGTTAATACGACGGGGACTGTTCGGTTACCGTTACGGTATCTGCGACGGTGTATAGTCACAGTAATCAGTCCCGTTGGTCGCAGCCGCAGCCGTTCGGCGCACCCGTTCCCGTCCCGTTTTCCGTACGGTTTCCACTTTATAATGTTGGTTTTTCTTATTTGATATTTCAATTTAGCTTTTCAACTCAACTTATTTTGTTTCCAATTGGACTTACGTTCATTCAATCGCATTTTGAAAAAATATTTCGCAGTCCTGAGCGCTCCAGAAACATCGCATTATATTAAGGTTGAAATAAAAGTTCGATGAAGTTTTAAAAAATGAAGTTGGGCGTGAAAAGTCACGCATCAGATGCTTCAGAAAATAAATCGCAATTTAATTCGGGAAACCGTACGGTAAACGGGACGGAATCGGGTGCGCCGAACGGATGCGGCTGCGGACAACGTAAAGACCACAACTGCCAGCGCGATCGAACAAAACAACCGCGCCCCTCAAGCTAAAGTCCTACCGTAAATGCTTCTGGAAAAATCCAATAGTAGCAGCAATATCAATAATCTGATTAGAACGCTTCTGCGATCCATGTCCCTCATCAGCAAAAATAATCAGTTCAGAGGCGATTCCCTTTTTGTCCAAAGCATTTTTGAACTGAATCGCTTCACCCACTGGCACCCGTGGATCATTGGCACCTTGGACGATCATTAGCGGTGATTTTATTTTTTCTAAATAAGTCATCGGCGATAGTTTAATTAGAGCATCCTTATCTTTTTCCGGATCGCCGTACTCGGAAGTCCGAAGGGAGCGGCGGTATGGAGCAGTGTTGTTTAAGAAGGTAAGTAAATTACTCATTCCAACTTCTGCTACTCCGGCATCGTAGGCGCCGGCATAATAGGTCATCGCAAATAGGGTAGAGTAACCACCGTAGCTTCCGCCCATGACTCCGACCTTAGGGGCTTTGCCATCTTCGGCAAAATTCTTACGAATAAAAATAGATGCGTCTTCGATATCAGAAATAACATCTAAACGTTTTGCTGCATTATCCGAGTCCAACCATTTTTTTCCGTAGCCATCTGATCCGCGAACGTTTGGTTCAACGAATGTAAATCCGGCTTCAACGAATAACTGCGCCCAAGGACTAAATCCTGGCGTACTTTGCGCTTCAGGTCCGCCGTGGAAATGCACGATCACTGGACATGGTTTGGTCGAGCAAAAAGGTGAGCGTCTAACCAGCATTGGAATTTTTGTGCCGTCACGTGCGGTATAAAATTCTGCTTTAGCTGGAACAAACTGGCTTAGTTTTACTTCCGGCGCACTTGGTAAAGTCCACTGCGTAAGTTTCTGAGTCGACCAATTGTAAGAATAGGAAAGTCTTGGCGCTTGCGCAGTTGAAACACCAATCATCGTGTATTTATCATCCCAAGAAGTTGCTCCTGGATACATGTGCTCTGCTTTTGGAAATTTTGGCAAAGCAATGGCCTTGTAACCATTGCGCGCATCAAGTGCGTAGAACCTGGTAAATCCATTATCATTAACCGTGTATAACAGGCGAGTATGGGGACGATTCATTTGAAAGCCGTCTACGTCTGCTTTCATTTCCGGAGTAATGGCAGTAAATCCTTTTCCTACTTTATCAGGGAAGGAAGCGTCGCCCGAAGCGCCAGTCGGGATCGCCGTACTGCTGGAAATTTCAGAATAGCGATACAGGCGGCGAAAATCGCTGTATTTGTTCGTGTTAATGATAAATTCATTGGAGCTATTTCCAAAGCTCAAAGAGTATTCTTCCCTTTCGCCCTGGCCAATAATTGGTTTAACGGTTTTAGCTTTCATGTCGTAAACAACCCATTCACTGGAAGCAGAGCCGGTCGCTTTTTCAAGTAATAATAATTGCTTGTTCCAGTCGTAATCTCCAACGGACCATAATCCCGGTTGGTTAAAAATTGTTTCAATTTTACGAGAGCTTAGTTCCATGCGGTAAATTACGTATTCGTCCGGTTTTACATCGTTAGCTGCGAAGAAAATAAATTTTCCATCCGGTGACATGAATTGAAAGCGGGCTTGAACCTTTTCTTTTTGAAAAAGTTTTTCGACCGGTCCACCTTCCGTGGATTGAATAAAGATCCC
Source organism: Bdellovibrionota bacterium (assembly GCA_040384405.1). Lineage (GTDB taxonomy): Bacteria > Bdellovibrionota > Bdellovibrionia > Bdellovibrionales > Bdellovibrionaceae > JAZKJI01. The sequence continues at coordinate 30,627 of JAZKJI010000207.1, read as the reverse complement.
GGGATTTTCTTGGCCGTCTTTATCAATTCCCAATACTAAAAATTTTCCATCCGGAGTTATTTGATTAATTCCAACCGGATCTGTTCCGGTCGTCATTTGTATCGGAAATTTTAGTGGCCCATCAATTCGCCAAACTTGAGTGATGCCCGTAACTTTCCAGCTAAAAAATAGCCGTCCCGTATTGGAATCGATAATTCCCATGCCCGGTGATTGCATATCTAGCATGCGAGTAATTTTATCTTTTAATTTTGGATCAACTGCCGGAGGCTCGAACTTTTTTAGAACTTCGGACGTTACAGAATCTTTTCCAAGCCCTTTGTAAGTCGTCGTCGTTGTTGTCGTTGTGGTTTTTCCTTTGTGGGAACAAGCAGCGGTTACCGCAAGCACGCATAGAGCAGACATTAAAAGTCGGGCAGAAACGGGTTTCATGGGTTCTCCTGTAACATTGGTTTTATATTTATCTAAGGTAACGCTTGAAGTCCCAAATAAGTTTCCAGAACTTAACCGGTGTTTCGACTTCTTTGGTATTGATCGAGACAAATGTTGCCCCGCCATCCATCATTTTTTCCGCAATAAATTTTTTCTCAATCAATGAATTTACGTCTTCAGGCTTTAATAAAAAACCTAATACACGCATTGATTCATTTTGCATTTCGGTGACATTAAGCTTTGTCATTCCTTTTGCATCGGGCGTAGCCTGGGCCGCAAATTTCAAAACGCCGTCCATCACCTTTACTTCTTCAGCAGTTAGCGCCGGGCTTCGATCTTTTTCCTGTTTGAAAAGCCAATCATTATACCAATCAACGAACTCGAACAGTAATTCAGGTTGTTTATTGACTAACTTTTGTTTTCCTTCGCCTAAATCCTGAATTTCAAAATAGTCCATTTCCTTAAGAGCATTTTGCATGCTCTGCATTTTATTTGTAGCTTCTTGAAAAACCTGAATTGTGTAATTTCGAAGTCGATTCGGTGGAACTGAAACTGTATCGCCCTCTTTAGTTCCATAACGGAAGCCCACTAAATTTATAATTGATAAAAGTTTATTTACCACGTGCGGTGGATAACGATCCTCATCGGGATTGGAAGTTTCCAACATTTTAATTTTTTTGTTAGCGTCCCGCATGTTTTCGTTCATGGTTTTCATGATTGCTTTAACCCAAACCGGAAGGTCGGCTAATTGCTTTTGCAAGCTATCGTAGGGTAGAACAATGACTTCTGATTCTTTACGAGCTTTAACGTTAGCACTTCTGGGCTTCATGTCGAACAAAGCCATTTCACCGACCATCGCACCCGGTGTGAGATCAGCTAAGGTTACTTCAGAATTTCCTTTTGTTTTGGTTACGACAAGTTCGCCGGATTTAAGAATGTACATGGCGTCGGGAGCATCGCCTTCACGAAATAGATAGGTGTCTTTAGCGACCTTTTTACTTCCAGACAATCCTTGTCTCCTTGTTGATATTTCTAAAGCGTCATTGCCTTCACATCAGGTGATATCGTTAGTTTTCCCTCAGTTCGCTCTTTGATCAACGACGGATTGAGGTCAGGAGCAAATTCTTTTAAAATAAATCCATCTGGACCAACATCTATAACCCCAAAATCAGACACAATCCGGTTTACACAGCCAAGCCCGGTCAGGGGAAGGGTACATTTAGTACGAAGCTTGGAGTTTCCTTCTTTATCTGTGTGTTGCATTGCCACGATGACTCGTCTTGCGCTGGCAACTAGATCCATGGCTCCGCCCATGCCTTTAACTAACTTTCCAGGCACCATCCAATTAGCGATATTTCCCTTTTCGTCGACTTCCATGGCCCCAAGAATTGTTAAATTCACATGACCTCCGCGGATCATCGCAAAACTGTCGGCGGAACTAAAAAAGCTCGAGCCAGGAACGGTCGTAATAGTTTGTTTACCGGCATTGATTAAGTCGGGATCTACTTCATTAGCGGTGGGAAAAGGTCCTACTCCAAGTAGGCCGTTTTCACTCTGCAACATAACATCTTTATGGCTGGGGATGTAGTTAGCTACCAAAGTAGGAATTCCGATTCCCAAATTTACAACGAATCCGTCTTCTACTTCTTGGGCAATTCGGCGGGCAATGTCTTCCCTAGTTAATGGCATAAATTAATCCTTACGAAGTGTTTTTTGCTCGATACGTTTTTGGTAGTTGCTGCCTTGAAATATTTTTTGAACGTAAATTCCGGGAGTGTGAATTTGGTCAGGATCGAGGCTTCCGGTTTCAACCAGTTCTTCGACTTCGGCGACCGTAATTTTTCCGGCGGTTGCCGCCATCGGATTAAAATTCCGGGCAGTTTTTCGATAAACTAGATTCCCGAATTTATCGCCTTTCCATGCTTTGACAAAAGCAAAGTCTCCCGTAATTCCACGTTCTAAAATATATTTTTTTCCGTCAAATTCGCGAACTTCTTTCCCTTCGGCGATTAAAGTTCCCACGCCGGTCGGTGTAAAAAAAGCGGGGATTCCGGCGCCACCGGCACGCATTCTTTCGGCCAATGTTCCTTGGGGAGCGAACTCCAATTCCAATTCGCCGCTCATAAATAACTTTTCAAACAAAGCATTCTCGCCAACGTAGGAAGAAATCATTTTTTTAATCTGTCGAGTTTGCAAAAGTAAACCTAATCCGAAGTCATCAACGCCGGCATTATTTGAAACGCAGGTAAGATTTTTAACTCCCAATTTTTGAAGTTCAGCAATGCAATTTTCGGGAATTCCGCACAGCCCGAATCCTCCAAGGACGAAAGTCATTCCGTCCTTTACGCCGACTAACGCTTCAGCTGCATTTGCACATACCTTGCTCGCCATGATTAAATCCGTTCAACAACAAGCGCGACGGCTTCACCGCCGCCAATGCAAAGAGTTGCAAGTCCGTATCGTTTTTGATGAGTGTGTAAACCGTGAACTAAGGTTGCTAAAATCCGTGCACCACTGGCACCAATTGGGTGTCCTAGGGCAACTGCGCCGCCGTGAACATTTACTTGCTCGGCAGATAAATCAAATTCTTTACGTGCAACCATTGTCACCGCAGCAAAGGCTTCATTTATTTCGTACATATCAATTTGGGAAGGTTTTAGATTTAATTTTTCCAACAACTTTTTCATCGCGCCTACCGGAGCCGTCGTAAAATATTTTGGTTCGTGGGCAAACGTTGAGTAACCAACAACACGAGCTAAAGGTTTCATTCCTTTGGATTTCGCCACCGATTCCGCCATCAAGATATGCGCTGCTGCGCCGTCATTGATTTTAGATGCGTTGGCTGCGGTGATTGTACCCTCTTTTTCAAAAGCAGGTTTTAGTCCCGGCATTTTATCAAATTTAGCATTTCCCGGTTCTTCATCTTTTTCAATTCGAACGGTTTCTTTTTTTCCGGGAACTTCGACGGCTACCATTTCATTTTTGAACCAGCCTTTTTCAACGGCCGTTTGTGCTTTTTTATATGAGTCGATAGCGAATTCGTCTTGAGCTTCACGGGTAAATTTATAATCGCGGACGCAAATTTCCGCTGCATTACCCATGTGATAGTTGCTGTACGGATCCCATAGACCATCTTTTAACATTGAATCTTGCATCGTGATATTACCCATGCGAAATCCAGCGCGGGAATTTTCCAGAAGGTGAGGCGCTAAGCTCATATTTTCCTGGCCACCGGCCACAACAATTTCGGCATGGCCTAAGCGAATGGAATCAGCGGCTAACATCACAGCTTTTAATCCAGAACCGCAAACTTTATTGATCGTCATACATGGAGTATTGTTAGATAAACCTGCATAGATGGCCGCTTGTCTTGCCGGCGCTTGTCCAGTTCCTGCAGTTAAAACATGGCCCATAATACATTCTTGAATGTCGTTGACTTGAACGCCGGCGCGAGTGGCAGCTTCTTTAATTGCGAGGGCCCCTAACCGAGGTGCGGTGATGGAACTAAGCTGACCTTGAAAAGATCCGATCGGAGTTCGAACGCTGCTAACAATGACCACATTTTCCATGACAAATTCTCCTTCAAAAGCTTTTTACGCGTGCGATTTAAATGACTGTTTTATTAATTTGTAATTTGAAAGGCCATCATGATTCTCCTTTGCGGGAGAGTCAATTTCGCAGGACATAAACAGGTATTGACTTCTTTTCTAAATTCCTTCAAAGCCAGAGTATGGCTAAAGCAAAAACTAAGAGTACAGCAAAGACCTCGAGTAAAAGTTCTTCCAA
>JAZKJI010000207.1:13277-26402 GCA_040384405.1 Bdellovibrionota bacterium | reverse complement strand
TCGCCAAAACTGCCTCAAAATCCGGCGGTAAAGCTTCAACTGCGGCAAAAGCCGACAAAACGGCTGCTAAAGGTGCAAATAAATCTGCAGCACCTGCGGTAAAGGCTGCGGGGAAGTTGGGGAAGCCACAACAAAGTGCGTCTAAAAATACGGCTGTTACAGAAAAAAATGCGGCGGCCAAAACGCCAAAAGCCCCGGCAAAAACTGCAAAAGAAACCTCTAAAACTACACCAAGTGCCGTGGGTCCAAAACCTGGGAAAAAAACTGGAAAAGCTGATTCTAAAGCAAAAGGCCGTGGCAAAAAAACCGAAGATGACGACTTAGATGACGGATTTTTAGAAGTCGATGTAGAAGGCAGTGATATTGAAGAATACGCTGAAGAGTTAGAGGCGGTCGAAGAGTTAGATGAAGAAGTAAAAGATGACGACGCAACCTGGTCGTTAGAAACAAAAGCCATTGATCCCGATGAAGAGGTATTTTTAACGGATGCCGAAGGTAATCGTTATTGCCGTTCAAAAGATTGCGATCAGATTTCAGTAGTCGAAGGCTATTGCCGATACCATTATTTAATGTTTTGGAAGCGAATCCAAGTACGCAAAGGTATTCTTACGGATGGAAAACTTGAACGGTACGTTGATGAGTTAACGGCAAGATATCCAGATAAATTTTTAGAAGTGATTAGAAAAGATCTACGTTCTCAGAAAGAATTTTTGGCTGCGATTCAGGAACTTGAAATAGATGAGTCAGCATTAGATAATGAAAATGAAGAGGATACACAGTCGTACATCGACGAAGTCCGCGGTATCAGCGAGCATGCGCCTGGTATGGACGAGGAAGAATTCTAAAACTTCCTGTTTCGTTTTATAGTTTAGATTTATTAATGCCCAATTTGGAAAACAAGTTGGGCTTTTTTATTTTTTAAATTTGTGAGGTCCAATGTTCTGATAAACGTTCCATTTAGCTAAAATGATGGAGCAATCAGATTGATATTTGAACTCTGACGCACGTCTTCTTGAACGTTCAAGGTGAAATATTTCAACAAAGAAAACGCAAACGGGACGGAAAACGGGACGGGAACGGGTGCGACGAACGGCTACGGCTGCGGACTAACCGATTTCATTACGTAGCCCCTCAAGAAAATCCTTAATTCTTTGCAAACGAATTTTTCCCTCGGTTTTAGCAGCATCCGTGTGCAGTGTTTCTGCAACTTTAAATAATTTTATATAAATGTGATCTAAAGAATTAATTTGATCGTTGAGTGGTCGGCCCGATTCTGCGAAAGGATCTTCTTTATTATAGAATTCTCGGTTCAATCTAGAACCAAGACCAAAGCATCTGAGCATTCCAATATTTCCTAATCCGTCTAAGCGGTCGGCATCTTGGACGACTTTTGCTTCCAAACTTTTCGCTTCGATTTTCGCTGAAAAACTGTGGGCCGCAATTGCGTGATGGATTTGCGGTAACAGTTCTTCTGGGTACTTGTGGGTGCGTAACCAGTCGATGGCCGCATCTGCGGATAATTTTGAAGCTTGGCTTCGGCGTGGGTCATTTTTTTCTATCAGAACAAAATCGTGAAAGTACGCGGCCGGTATCACTACATCAAGATTTGCATTTTCCTTTGAGGCAATTTGTTTGGCGGCGCGGACGACCCTTAAAACATGGGAATAGTCATGGGTAGGGTCGGGAAATTGCGCGCAGATTTCTTCAGCCTTTTTTGCAAAAGCCGACTCATTCAAGACCATAAAGTACGTCCTTTAAAAATTATTTTTTCGTAGTTGGATCGGCGTGGGGCTTTGAAGAAATACCAGTATGATTTCTCCAGTTGTATTCAGGATCAAGTTTTGTGCGATTGTACCAAGCATCCCACTTCTTTTTCGGAAGTTTATGTTGGACGCGTCCCGTGTCGTCGAAGATATCGGGGTCTTTGCCAAAAAGAAAATCGCCAAGTGATTTAAGTATTCCCATTCCTTATTTATAGCCATAGGGAATTGGGGCGACAAGGCCAATTTAAAAAATGTGATGGTTTTTTTGAGCGCGTGGTGGCAGCAAAGTGGCGGGCAGATGGATCAGCAGTAATATTAGTGGAAAAAAGGCCCCGCCTCCGTCATGAGGCGAGGGGGTGGGTTAAATCAAAAGTCTTACGATCGAGGATTAACGCAAATATCTAATGCATCATCCGTCGAATAATCTTGTAAGCGGTCCATACATTTATGAGCAGCTTTTTTGAAAGCCTCGGACTCGCTGCTAGCGGTCTCGGTAGTTTCAAAAACCATTTGTTTGGTCACACGGTCTTTATACTTATAAGTATAAACTTTTTGAGCAGCGAAACCCGTTGAAGAGATCAAGCTCATTAAAGTTAAGGTTAAAAGTGTTTTCATTTGTGAACCCCTTTATCTGTTACCAATTATTACTGCAACCAAGAGACCATATATCAGTTTGAGATGCCCACGTAAGCCGATGGAATGAGTAGGGAATTCCATCTGATATTGAAACAAATCATTCTGAGACGTACAAACATTTGCCGAAAGTCACAAGTTTCATAACACCCACCAATTAGTAGGTGTTAATTCGTCCAATTACAGAGCGCCACCAGAAGGACCGTAAGTGATATCAACTGAGCTATCACCGTTAATGATTAATTTTTTAACGTCTAACGTATCGCCTTGTAGAGCATTAAGATTATTAGCTTTATAAACTAAAGCCCGAGATTCTTCGATGATATACAGAATGGTAGAAGCTTCGCCTTTAGCATTTCCAATACCTACCAAAGCAGTCTCAACGTCGTCATTTTCCTTACCAGAGAAGCAAACCGAATTTCCATTAAAACCACGGCTACATTGAAGAGTATCAAGAGTAAGTGTTTTAGCCTTAACATCTTCAGCATAAGCAACCGAAAGCCCACCTAAAAGCATATCTGCCTCTTCGCCACTGATAGTAACTGTATGTTTATCAGTCTTTAATTTGTAAGCACCCTGAGCACCAACAGAAAAAATCGAAGCAAGGATAAGAACTAAAAAGTGTTTCATAAAGATCTCCTAGTTTATATAACCAGGATAATTACAATGGACATGCCACCAATAAAACGTCCATTCAACCAAACAAGAGATAAAAACCAACTAAGAGTAGGGCAGAAGCGCCCAAAGAAAAGAGTCATTCCTCGTCACAAGGAATTAACTTATTCGACGTAGAAAAATGAAACGACCCAATAAGAAACGGTTGACCGCAGCCGAAGCCGTTCGTCGCACCCGTACCCGTACCGTTGACCGTACTGTTTTCCGTATGGTTTTCTGACGGGAAAACGGGTGGCAGTGCTACGATCCCCATTCCCCTCCCAAAGGTGAAGGGAGCGAAAGCGAACCGTATTAAATGTCGTTGAAATATTGGAGAGGCGGCTTTGCGGTAGGATTGCGCGGTTTCCTTTTCAGGGGCTCCGCGCCCGCCAGGATGGCGTACCAAAGGCGACGGAAGGGCAGGAGGCCCGGCCCCTGAAAAGGAAACCGCGCAATCCTACCGCAAAACCGCCGACCACTATCGGCAGCGATTTTCGAGGGAAGACTTAAAGTGACCCACTTCGTCTTCCCAGATTTCTCCAATGAAAGACCATGTAGCTTCATTCTCTGTAGCGGGATCTCTTACTTTTACCGTTTCATTTTCTGGCTTTAATGAACCTAAGTCATTACTTGCGCGAGAGTAAATCTCGAAACGAAGTTTCTGGGTTTCAAGTAAGTTTTGTTTTAGATCTAAGTTTGTTTTTAAGAATTTCTTTTTAAAGTATTTATCCATGCTCTCGCGGAAAGCATTTAGTTTCTTTTCGCTGTGAGATAGGGATACTTTACGGAATGATTCCAAGTTCTTTCTGAACTCCGCAAGTTTTTTGCGGTCTTCAGCTTTTTCAAACTTAGTCATTGTACGTGCTTTTGTTAAAACGACTTGGTTGAAGTCCACGCTTAACTGATTTTGTTGTTCAAAAGTATTTACCCGGTCTTGCAAAAATACGTACTCGGGGTCTGCAACCAGATTTAATATCAATGCTTTAGGTAAGCCGGAACTATTCACTTTTGTTTGCAAAAACTCGATTGTGTGTCCGCGAAGTTTTGCAACCTTTGGATCTTTCACTAAATACTTATCCATTGATTTTTGTAATAATGAATATTTCTTTTCAAAGTTTTGAACAACCTGAAGAGCATCTCCAAATTGACATAATGAAAAGTATGCTAGCGATCGAACGAAGTAGGACTCTGGGAAATAAACTTTCTTGAAATAATCTTGGTGAAGCGAGTACATGCTGCCCGCAGCTTTTTCATAATCTTTCATTTGGACTTGTGCCCAAGCTGCTTCCATCATGGCTTCTGGCCATAAGTAAAATTGGCTCTGAAGCTTGCGATAGTTTTCCATGGCAGACGGGTAGTCGCCTTGGGAAAACTGAATGCGTGCTTTTAGTAGCATAACTTGGTTGTGGAAAGAGTTGTCTTTCTTCTTAGCTAATAGTTCCAAATAGCCTAAAGAGCTGGTGAACTTTTTGTGTTTCCAGTCTATTAACGAAAGCATCAGTAATGCTTCATTGTAAAATGGAGAAGCGTCGTTAAGCTTTTGCAGGAATGGTTCAGTTGTCGATAATTTTTGGGTATCCCACTGATGCTTAAGATCTAATAGATCTAATAAATCAAATCCGGATCTAGCGGGCTTAAATGATTTAACCCAATTGTCCAACTGGCCTTTATCAAAGAATGGTTCCATGGAAGTCAGTTTCAATGCTTTTTCAAGAAGTGGTTTGGCGTGAGTTGATTTCTTATTAAACTCTTCCATCATTAAACTATAAGTTAAGCTATGAAGGTCAAGTGACTCGTAATAGTCGACTAACTTCACTCTGCTTTCTAAAGTATTAGAGGTGATGTTTTTCTCATACTCTTGAAAAGCATCTTCGGTGATTCGCATTTCTGCAGCTTGGGCAGAAGTACTTCCGATAGTTGCCATCGCCAGTGCGATACCAAGATGTCGTAACTTAAGAAGAGAATTTGTTTTCAAGAACATGTAACCCATAGCAACCCCTATTTCCAGTAAGTAATCCCGATAGACAAAGACGTATTTTGCAATGTTTTATCGCCTAACGAACGAGCTGATTCGCTTTCAGTAGCTCCGATTCTGTATCGTTGTCTTTCTTGGGAGCTGTAAAGCGTTTGAAAATCCCAACGAAAGGACCAATGTTGGTTCGCGTAGAACTGTTGAAATATGCTAAACCCATAACCAATTGTGGATTTAACGGCATTTCCGTCACTTCTTTGAACTTCGTAGCCGACGGAGCCCGCATGCAATCCAACACCCATATCAAAATAAATGATCTTTTTATCTAGGAAGCTCATCTTTGCGTAAAGAGGTGCGTAATATATTGATCCCGCGGTAAAGCTTTTTAGTACGTTATGATTCGGTACCGTACGATGGTCATTTATGAAAGTGTTGGTAGCATTGTTATCAACTAAATCCATTTTCTCGTACTTTAAACCCATACCCCAATGTTCATTCCAATAATAATCGACTTCACCTTTATATAGGCTGCCTTCCGAATAAGGATCGTTAATCGGAATTCCATACTGGGCGGTAAAGGAATAACGTCCTTTTTTAGAAAACGCTCGATTTTGAACAACTGAAAATTCGTTGTCCTTTGCACTCCAATAAGATTTTTCAAGGTTTTGTAAATCAACCGATTCTTGAGCTTGGCCCGCAAGCGGCACAAGCAGGGCAATTAGGCCTGCGGCGAATTTAGTTTTTAAGGTTTGGTTTTTTAACATATTCAACTCCATATTTAACTTCATGTTATTGCGCTCTGAACAAGAATGGATAATTTACAACTACGTTTACGCCACCATCTGGTACTGGGAAAGCCCAGTGGCTAACCTTATTGGTAATGCAACCGTGGAATCGTGAATTATCAAACTGACTCTTTTGAATTAAAGCTTTTGCAACTTGGCCTTTTCCATTGATGGTGAAGTTAACTACAACTTTACCAGTCAAGTCAGGAGAGATAGATAACTCTCTCTCGAAACATTGTACGATCTGGCCAAGGTAAGACTTGATGTACTGAGCGATAACTTCTTTTTTAAGTCCGCCGCTGCTTTCAACTTCATCTTCAAGTAAACGAATACCTTTAACGCCCGCAATTCCACGACCCATTGTAGAGCCAGTGCCAGCACCGTTAAAAATCTTATCGCCTTTGCCATCTCCGCCAGCGCCTTCTTTCATGCCTTGAAGTTTAGTGCTTAAAGTTCCAGCCGCATATCCACCAGCAAGACGGGAAGGGGCTAATGATACGCCTTCAAGTCCTTTTGTGAATCTGCGGAAAGCTCTTCCTAAAGTTGAAGCTGCTCGGGTTTGTTGGTTGTTCTGAGTATTGCTTGCAACACTTTGGGCTGATTGTTGTTCAACCGGTTTTTTTGTTGTGTTCGAAGGAATTTTTACGATCATTACTTTATCGACTTTAACTTCGGCCATAACGTGTTCTTCTTTGGTTGAAAATCCAACCGCGAAGATGATTCCTACAAATAGCATCATCAATGCGCCCACGGCTTTAAGTGGATGCTTTATTGATTGCATGAAATTTAGTTGGCTTTTATTGGATAAGGAAATTTCCAGTGTTTCAGTTTCTTTTTCAAACTTCCAAGCTTCAGTTCGATTGCGCATTTCATCGCGTTTAACCAGGATTTCATCGCCTTTCCAAGTTAACTTAAGTTGGGCTGAAAGTCGGGCATATTGACGTCGATAAAGTTTTTGTTCGCGGAAAAAACTAAGAACTAAAACATCACCTTGAGGTTCGTGCTTTAATTCTGTCCACTCGGGTTGATATCCTGGCTCCATGACGAACTCTAAGTTCCATGGATGAAGATCTTGTACGTGGGGAGTTTCTGAAGTCAGCAAAAACACTTCTTCGCTGGATTCGTCAAATACTCTCCAAGATTGCTCATGATCAGTCGGCGGTAACAATAAAAATTGGAACGCTGACATTTCCTGAATTGGTAAAGCAACATCAGCTTCCGGGCTTGACCCCAAAAACATAGCTTTATCTTTCAAAGAAATCTTTCGTTGAAGGTAGAGTTCTTTATTCTTATAGATATTTAAAAACAATTCTGTTTTCATAAGACTCACTTCAGTATGAAATGTGATTTTTGGATTCGCTCTTCAATATTTTTCTTTGCATTGAATAGCGGGCTTAAAGATGGATCATTCTTTTTAGATAAAAGAAATCCGTCAGGGCGACGAACAGTCCCATTAACCGCAGACTCATCGAAATCGACTTGCTGAGTTTTAGGACCTTTCATAACTTTTTCGGATTTAGAGGGTGCTTCTTCTTTACTGTGCGCTAAGGCAGGTATTAGTAAAAAGCAACCGGTGACAAAAACCAGAGCACCGATACGGGCCCAGCTGACAGCAGACAGCTGCCAGCACACTGTTTTAGATGTCGAGGTAGAGAAGGATTTTCTCAAACTGTCGTTCATCTTTCCTCCAAGATGAGATAAGCCCCGAGGTTTGCTCGAGCCCTAGCTTCTGGGTTCCTAATCCGATCCACTTGTAGATCTGACTTAGGGAGTCCGTGGTGCTAGGGGCGCTCTCCGGTTTTCCGGGAGCTTCAGCGCTCACACTTCTCGTTTCGACAGTTTCAAAAGCAGCGTTAATCTTTTTCATATCGTCGATCTCTTGTACTTTTTGTCGGAATGAATCAATTTGAGCCTGGATTTGGGTCAAAAGTGCTTTATCCTGAGACAAAATGTCGTCTTTCATAAGATCTTTCAGGAAATTTTCCTGAATCGTGATTACTTCTTGCGATACATGGTACTTAAAAAATATTGGAGCGGGCATTTGAAGTGTATCTAATAGGGCAGTCAGGGTCTTATCGAGCTTCTCGGCCTTGTAGGCGAACAATAAACTCTTACGTGATGGCTGGGAGGTTTTTAAAGATTGAGCGTCAAACTCGGCTTTAAACACCTGTGCTTGAAGGTATCGGATCCATCTTTTTTGTTCTGGACCTTTTGCTTGGCCGTAAGCTTTACGACTCCAATCAAATACACCTTTTAACTGTCCTTTTTGAACCATTGCAAGTTTACATGCAATTTCAAACTTAAAATGAAGTCCGCAATCCACTGTAGCGTGAAGATTTCCGTTGGTGAAAATATCCATTTCAGCAAAACGAACTTTTTCTTCCGGCCCCACGAATTTAAACCCACGTTGAATAAAGTCTTGGAACTGACCGCGAAGGTCTTTCCATGAATCTTTCTTGTAAGCGGTGAAAATCAAGAATTGGAAAGTATCCCGTTTCAAGTTGTCAGATAGTCCACTCTCGGGAAGATTTTTTAATAAGAAAGACATTTCAGCCACGCTGACTTTCTTCTGTGCCTTTTCTAAAATTAAACGGTAGATATCTTGTTTGATCGCGGCTTTTCGCGATTTCCCATGTAGAACTATTAATTCATCTGTGTTACGGGCCTCGGCGCTCTTACGAAGTTCCAAACGATCAAGGAATTCCTCGTATTTATCTTTGGATTTTAAATCCGGATTTTTAAGAGCAGCTTGAAGAATTTTTTCTACTTCTTCCCATTTTTTCATTTCATACAAGCATTGAACGCGCAGATCAAATGCAGCGTCGCGAAGTTCCGCGTGCTTATCACCCATCAGATCAAGTTGTTCAAGTGCCGTTACATAACTCTTCTTTTCGAAGGCATTAGTTGCTAAACGGAAGCGAACCGCCGAAGATTCTGCGCCATTTGGAAATACATAAACGTAATGGAATAGATCTTTGTCATAGGTTTCACGGTAGCTGGAATCTTTTTGAGCTAGTAGTTCGCCAGCTTTCAACAGTCCAGAAAAAGCAATTTGCTGCTCTTCTTTATCCTTGGTTGCTTCCAAGATCGCGCGCCATTGAACAATTGAAGCCGCATAATTTTTTTGATCCATCTCAACAAGCGCTAAAGCTTGAATGATTTCAGATTTAAATTCTGGTTCAAAATCATAAGCCGCAAGCGTACGTAAGATTTTACTTAAGTAGGCTGGCTTGCTTTTATAGTAGGGAAGAATTTTCTGGCTGACATCCCGAACTTCTGTTTTGCACGGGCTAGATTCTGTCGTAGGGCACGCGGTCGTTAGTTTTTCCAATGCACCCGGAACTTCTCCGAATTTCTTTTGTTGAAGAAGGATCTCAACGCTAAACAAAGAACGATAAAAATCAATTCCCCCATTTAATTCACCCTTCCAGTTTTTAAGAAGAGTGAACGCACGGTTTGCTTCGCCGTGATTAATTAATAATCGAATAAGAGCTTTAAGATATACATCGCGGTCTTCCGCATGAAAGCTTTTAGCGGACAGATTAAAGATAAAGGTATCTTCTCTTTCTTCAGAGGAAAATAATGCCAAGCTTCCGATCAAATCATCTTTCAAATCGATGCGGGCAGCTTTGCGGGCTTTTTGCATTTGGTAAACTTGAACCAACTCGTCAACCGCATCGCGGTTACGTTTTAAATTATATAATGACCATGCTTTTTTATAACGGGAAAACCCGTAGATATTAGAAACCGGGTCAACTTTTTCGTAGGATTTCAATGCTCCGGAAAAGTTCTTTCTTTCGAAGTAAACTTCACCCTGGTGAAATAACGCATCAGACTTTAAATCGGCGTCTGCTTCCGGATCGTTAGCAACCTTTGCTAACAAAGATAATGCTTTATCGAATTGATCTTGATCTTTGTAAGTTACGGCAAGCTGAAGGGATAGGGCAGGGTCCTTTTTTTGTTCAAGCAATTTCACCAAAACGTCTTGGCCGCGTTTCATATAAGACTTTGCTTCTGCTTGATTTTTGCCAGAGTTGTCTGAAAACAGACGGTACAGCTTTGAAAGTTTTAAGTAGCTTTCGCCACGCCGTCTTTCAAGATCCCACTTATCATTTGCGTTTGACGAAAATGCACCGAGCTCGTCGATGCTTTTTAGCGCCGAGAGCTCTGATTTAATCGCCATTTCCAAACGTTGATTTTCTTCCGCGACGGCAGCATCGGCAGATTTTACTTTTTTTGCCGGTGCTGAGTGCGCAGTTGTGGGTACGATTTGTAAGGAGAAAGTAAGGAGGGATAAAAATAGAAGACTGCGTATCATGACGAACTCCTACGGTGCTGGGTCTTTGACGCCTTTAAGCGTAACCAAACGGATCTCTCCGATTTGGGCAGTTGCGGCCATTTCAAGAACCATTTTAATTTCTGCGTAACTTGTGCCTTTATCAGCCATCAATTGGATTTTTTGGCCTGGATTTTCGGCAACCCATTGTTTCAATGATTCACTCGCAACAGTTCTCTGTTGCGGAGAACGCAATTGCTCACGAGTCAGCAAGGACTTCTTTTGCCACAAAACATCGTTTTGACGGACAAATAAAGTTGATCTGCCATCGACATCAATCGGAAGATTTGCCGACGGAGTATTCATCTCTGGCGGAATTTCCAAATTAATTTGAGTAGCACTAAATGACTGAAGTAAGAACACAAGTAAGATTGTGAACATATCTGTCATCGAAGTAATATTTAAAGTGAATGGGCGTTCTTCTTGCTTTAAGAATTTCTTATACATGCCACTCATTTGTGATCTCCCGCGAAAACATTCGCTAAAACTACTTCCGGTACCGGGCTTGCTTCTAAAAGCTTGGCCATTTCTTCAAACGAGTTAGCGTCCGAAGGCGATAGGAAAAAAGTTTTAATATCAGGATATTTTACCGCTAATGCAGGAACATATTTTTTAACGTCGGCAACGGTCGCAGCGTTTACAGTTTCCAAAACGGTGCCACTTTTCTCAACGGTCAAAACATATCCGGTCGTAGTGCTTTTTAAAGCCATAGTTACATTAGTTTTCGGATCCGAGATCGCAGGATCACCGTTTGAAGGTAACTGAGTATCCAGGGCTGCGAAGCTAACGAACGAAGTCGTTAGCAACAGAACCGGAACTAGTTTTACCATCACAGCGAGCAGCGGAGCTAAATCCAGCTCGAACTCGGTAAGTGCTTTCTTTCTACGGTAACGCATCGGAGCCGCCTTTTAGTTCGTGTGATTGTTAAAACCAGATGCCATTGGCATTGCTTCCGGTTTTTTGAATCGTGGTGTATTTTGAGTAAAGATCGTAGAAGAAATCTTTTCGATAACTTTGGATGTTCCTTCAATCGTCTCTTCAGTTAAACTGTTTTGACGGGTAGTTAAGAAAGAAAATGCCATCATACCTGGGATCGCAACTACTAGACCCAATGCAGTTGTATACATTGATACCGAGATACCTTGCGCAAGAAGTGTTTGCTTCAAAGCTGCATCGGCTGCGGCAACCGCTTGGAACGATAGAATCAATCCATGGATTGTTCCTAATAGACCAAGTAGGGTAGCTACGTTTGCTAACATCGAAAGATAACCGATTCGAGCAGCAAGACGTGGAAGTTGTTCTGTTAACACGATATCTTGAATCTGTTGAAGACCCTGAAGATCTTTATCACAGTTTTCAAGTACACGCTGAACTCCCACTACAAGTGGAATATCAGGATGTTGACTGCAAATAAGTAAAGCTTCATCAATTTTACGTTGTTCAACTAGAACACCGATTTTTGATAAAAACGCTTTTCCTTCAAATCTTAGTTTGATGTAAAGGTGATAGTAGCGCTCTCCAATAATTCCCAGAGTTCCAAGTCCGATGAAGGCGATAAACCATCCTACGGCCCCTGCTTCGTTCAAAAAATGTATAATCTGCATAATCGCTCCTTATGTATGATGAACAAGGTCCTTAATCAGGGCTTGTACGTTAGTTTTTAGTAATGAAAATCCAATGCAATATGGGGTAAGGCTCTTAAAGTGATTAACCTTTTCAGTAGGTTTCTTATTTAAGATATTTGCCGTGATTTTAAATGGCGCTGTGATGCCCGGTTGTTCAAAAAAGAACAGTAATACCGGATCACCGATTTCAACCAATCGAGTGTTGCAAATCGCAAGCGCTCCTTTTTCAGAAAGGCTGACGATTTTACCTTCAAATGAATAGATGTCGTTGTGTCCATAAAATTTCATGTCGACCGGAGTTCTCGGGAACTCGCGTCGTTCGAAAGTCTTTTCTTTAGCGTCGTTTAAAAAACGTAGAGCAATACGCTCTGTACTGAAATCAGCTACATCTTTTAATTGCGTCCAGAAAGGTAACTCTGCATTCCAAACATAATCGTGATCGAATAAACGTTTAGATTGTAACTGCGTTAACACTTCTTCGTAAGTATAGGGACCCGTTTCGGTTTTCCCTTGGAGCACATACCAATTTTTCATATCTTAACCTCCTTAGGGTCATATCCAACTCGAATATCAGATCCGGCCGCTGGAATTGCTGTACCGTTCAACGAAATCGAATTGCTTACCGGGTCGTATGACCAGCCATTAGTTGCATCTTCAACAACCGTTACGCCATTCACAGAAACCCGGATACTTTCAGGAATCGGTTCCGAGGCAAGTTGGAATACCGATGAACCTGACAGCACCTTATCGGAGATTCCCGCAAGAACTTCCGCAAAATCTTTACACAAACTGCCTTTGTAACCCTTGGTAGCATCGGCAAGCTGGACTAAACGCTGGTTCACCTTTTGTGTGCTGGAAGCTAACTGGTTCTTACAAGCCGTATCCATAATTGAGATAGTATTTACAGAATAATTTTTTGCGGTGGGAGTCGAGTTTGTTTTGAGGTCTAGGAAGGTTTGAACGTCGGGAATCTGATATAAGGTAGGTTCTCTATAGCTTTCAGTAAAAAAGTAGGAGCTTGTTCCATTTTGATAATCATCATGAGAGAAGTCTTCTTCGTCACTTACCATTATTACCGCGAGTGTCGATCCGGGTCTTAAGAAACCATTATTCAATGGATTATCTAAAAACGCTTTCATACTCATGAAAACTCGCTCGTCACCAGAACCACCAGTCCCGACTTTAACCGTGCTCATAAATGTGTTTATCAGATCGGGTGTGTTTTTATCCATAATCACATTTTTATATTTAGAACGGTCCATCTCGCCAGTGTGATAAGAAAGATAAGCGTCACTAGTTGTAATAGCCATTTGGAAATCATAACCTTTTGCTTGAAACTTATTGATGAAGCTCGGGA
>JAZKJI010000207.1:0-13267 GCA_040384405.1 Bdellovibrionota bacterium | reverse complement strand
CGAACCAGAGTTATCAACAACCCATAACACGTCGATTTTTCGCGGTTGGAAAGTTGCGGATTGTTTATAGGTAGTGATTTCTTCCATCTTAGAAAAGCTGGAAGCTGAATCACCCGCGCAACCGGTAAGAGCGGACATCGCAAGGAGTGCCGCTGTACCCACTAATTTATTTAAGCGACTAGTTTTTGTTAAACCTGATTGCATACATCCTCCTCGGATTCCTTCGTACTCATAAAGAATAGGTCCTGAAAGAGAAGGTTTAAAGGCGGGTGGGTAAGTGCTTGATTCGTTAGATATATAAGAATTGTCGTCTCAAGGTGAGACAAGATAAGTGGCTGAAAAGTCAGGTGTCGAACTAAAATGCATCTGAAAAAATAATTTTCACCGTCAAACTATTTTGCAGTATTTTTAATTTTGCTCCAGAGCGATTCTTTTTGATCCGGGGAAAGTTCAGTAAACTGTAAATCTTGTTTTCGACTTTCTTCTATCATGAGATTAAATCGATGTAAGAACTTTTCGTTAGACTTTCGCAGGGCGGATTCCGGGTCAATTCCCAGATGTCTGGACCACTGTGCGACCGAGAAAAGCAAATCACCAATCTCTTCTTCAACTTTTGAATTTTCATTTACAGATTGCTTTAAGTTTTTCACAGAGGAACTGTCGGCAATGGCCTCGTCAATTTCAGCGATTTCTTCCAAGACTTTTGTCTTTACGTCGGAAGCTTTTTCCCAATCAAAACCCCACTTCTTAGTTTTTGCACCGATCTTGTGGGAACGCTGAAGTGCAGGCATTGGCGAAACTTCCAGTGCGGGTTTTTGCTTGTCCTTTTTTTCCTGGGCTTTGATCTCGTCCCAACGCCGATAAATGGTTTCCATGTCTGCCATATGTTCGCCGGAAAAAACATGAGGATGCCGGCGAATGAGTTTAGCATTCAAATTCTCGATAACGTCACTTAAGGTAAATGCATTTCGTTCTTTCGCCATTTCCGAATGAAGCAAGACTTGAAACAAAACGTCACCTAGCTCGTCCTTGAAATGTTGATCATCTTTGGACTCGATGGCTTGGGCGAGTTCGAAAGTTTCTTCGATAGCATAGGGTACTAAAGATTCATGGGTTTGTTCTTTGTCCCAAGGGCAGCCCTGGGGACCTCGTAAGGCAGCCACGGTTTTTACAACCGCTTCCAATTTTGAACTAAGATCATCAGTTTCAGAGCTCATAATTCACTCAATTCACCCGTAATTCTTTGTCAAGAGCGTCAGAGGTTGTCTGCCCAGCTATTTCTGGTGTCATGGCAGGGAAACAATATGAAAATTAATTATCTGAATCAAACACAAAAGAAAATTCCGCGGAAAAAACTGCAAACCACCGTCGATACAACGCACTCGTTCCTGCGGAAACAAAAACTCGTTGGGAAAGACGGAGATTTCCGATTGCTTCAGAGGGACGAAATAACCTTGGTTTTTGCGACGCCCGCGCAGTCAAAAAAGTTGAATTTAATGTATCGAAACAAGAAAAAGCCCACAGATGTCTTGAGTTTTTCGCCTTCTGACGAAGATTCAATCGGTGAATTATTGCTTTGTCCCACTGTGATAGAGGCCCAGGCGCCTCGCTTTAAACATACTTATAATGAAGAACTTATTTATATGGTCATTCACGGGATGATTCATCTGTACGGATGGGATCACGAGCGAAGTTTAAAAGAAGAAAAGGAAATGTTCGCGTTGCAAGATCGAATTTTTGCCGTCGTGAAAGCTTCCTCTTGACGCCTTTCTACATTCAGTCAAAATAAGCTCAATATGTCTATCGTTTCAGAGCTCCAAGATGTTCAGCGTGATATTAAGAAACTAGACGAGTTGGGAAGACAACTCAGGGGGTACCTTTGACCTCGATAAAAAAACAAAGCGTCTTCAAGAATTAGCCCTCGCATCCGAAAACCCGGCCATCTGGGAAAAACCCGCAGAAATGCACAAGCTTAATAAAGAAAAAGCCTTTCTTGAAAAAGAATTAGGTGAATGGCGGGAATTTTCGTCACGCCTGGAAGATGCCAAAGTACTATTGGAAATGAGTACCGACGCTTCCGATGAATCAAGTTTCGCGGAAGTGAAGAGCGAAATAAGGGCCATTCAAAAAATAGGAAGCGAGCTCGAGTTAAAACGATTATTAAACGGCGAGCTCGATGCAAACTCTACTTACTTATCCATTAATGCCGGAGCAGGCGGAACCGAATCTTGCGATTGGGCCGCGATGTTGTTTCGAATGTATTCGCGTTACGCGGATAAAAAAGGATACAAAGTTCAAGTTTTGGACATGAACGACGGCGAAGAGGCAGGCATTAAATCGTGTACTCTGTTAATTGAAGGGCCCTATGCCTATGGTTACTTAAAGGCGGAATCAGGCGTTCACCGTTTGGTGCGTATTTCTCCGTTTGATTCCAACGCCAGGAGGCATACATCATTTGCTTCGGTGTTTGCATGGGCGGAAGTAGATGACGATATTAAAATTGAGGTTAAGCCTGATGATCTAAAAGTAGAAACCTTTCGCGCCAGTGGTGCCGGTGGTCAGCACGTCAATAGAACAGATTCGGCGGTAAGAATGTATCACATTCCTTCCGGCATTATCGTTCAATGTCAAAGTGAGCGAAGCCAGATTCAAAACCGTGAACATGCACTTAAAATGGTAAAGGCCGCCCTTTACGAAAAAGAAATTGAAAAAAGAAATAAAGAAAAAGATGCGATGAACTCTGTAAAGAAAGCTAACGAATGGGGATCCCAAATCCGTTCCTATGTCATGCACCCATATCAATTAGCCAAAGATCACAGGACGAACGAAGAAACCAATCAAGTGGATGCCGTCATGGACGGTGATCTGGACGAATTTGTGATGTCTTTTTTAAAATCCCAAGTGAAGCACGATGTGACAGAAATTCCGGGCAATTCATGAAGCTAGAATCATGGATAGCCTGGAAATTTATTTTTAATAAGAAATCTTTATGGAATGAATCTTTGCCCTTGGCGTTGTTTGGACTTTTATTGGGGGTTTCCAGTTTATTTGTTTCGATGGCCGTGATGAGTGGTTTTGAGTATACGTTAGAAAAATCCATGACGGATGTGACCGGTCATGTAACGTTAATTAAAAAACGCCGCGACAACGAGCCTTGGATCGAGCTTTCAAAAAAACTTAAAGACCTCGAGCCCGAATTAAAATCTGTATTACCATTCACATATATCGAAGCTATTTTAGCGCGCCAGGGACAGGTGGGCGGAGTCATGATCCAAGGCGTGGACCCGGTCGAACTTGACCAGGTTCTGCATTTACGTTCACGGGTTATTACTGGAGCCGTGGATTTATCGGCCCCTGCGGCGAATGAAAAACCAAAAGCAATGATCGGGAAAAGTTTAGCGCATACGAAACTCGCCAAGCAGTTCTCGATTGCCCCTGAGGGATTAAAGGGTGGAGATACTTTTAAGGTCATCGTGCCATTGCCACATGATATAGATCCCACCCAATTCAGACGAAAAATTGGGGAGTTTCAAGTGTCAGGAATTATGGATTTTGGAAAACACGAATGGAATGAACGCTTCATCATCAGCGATATAAAAACAACTCAAGTACTGGCCGAAGTCGGCGAGCGCTATACAGGATTACTTATGCGATTCACTGACGCCCACATTGCGCGGGAAGCATCGGTACGTCTGTACGAAAACTTAGGACCTGATTATTGGATCAGGGATTGGCGCGAGGTTAACGAAAATCTTTTCGAAGCAGTCGCCATCGAGCGATGGGTTATCTTTTTTGTCGTGTTGATTATCGTATTGGTGGCAGCGTTTAATGTCAGCAGTGCCCTTTTTGTCAACGTCATCCGGCGCTATCCAGATATTGCGATATTAAAAACCCTGGGGGTTCCGCAAAAATCCTTGCTGCAAATTTTCAGCGTACAAGGTTTGTTTATCGGCGTTGTTGGCTTAGTCGGCGGGGCCATCGGCGGGTGGATTTTATGCAGGCTTTTCGAGTTTTACCAAAGCCGGTTTCAGTTAATTTCCGGAGCCGTCTATAAAATTGATTCCATCCAGTTAACTTTGCGGCCCCAGGATTTAATTATTATCTCGGTCAGCACTTTATTAATTTGTTTTTTTTCGTCATTAGCTCCGGCACTGCGGGGCTC
The DNA here is from genome assembly GCA_040384405.1 of Bdellovibrionota bacterium. Classification (GTDB taxonomy): domain Bacteria; phylum Bdellovibrionota; class Bdellovibrionia; order Bdellovibrionales; family Bdellovibrionaceae; genus JAZKJI01. The sequence continues at coordinate 9,105 of JAZKJI010000207.1, read as the reverse complement.
GCGAATTCAACCTACCCAAGGACTTCGATATGAGTGAAGTGTTATTACAAGCCCGAAATATTACTAAAATTTATAATCCCGGCGAAGGTGAGCTAAAAGTTTTAAGGGGACTGGGAATCGATATTTTTAAACGCGATTCAATCGGAATAGTAGGCGCTTCGGGATCGGGCAAAAGTACGTTTTTACATATCTTAGGAACTCTTGACCGGCCGACCGAAGGCGAAGTTTATTTTGAAGGACTGGATTTATTTAAAAAAGGCGATGAAGAGCTGGCAAAATTTAGAAATCAAAAAATGGGATTTGTTTTCCAGTTTCACCATTTAATCGCCGAGATGAACATGCTGGAAAATGTGGCACTTCCGGCACGCATCGGAGGAATGCCTAAATCTGAAGCGGAAGACCGGGCAATGGTGCTTTTAAGCTTCATGGGGTTGCGCGAAAGATCCCATCATTTTTCAAATGAACTTTCCGGCGGAGAGCTGCAGCGGGCTTCAATTGCAAGAGCACTGGTATTAGATCCCACTATATTGTTTGCTGATGAGCCTACGGGGAATTTAGATTCAACGAATAGCATCATGATTCAGGATTTATTTTTGCGATTGCGCGAAGAGCGGGGATTAACGTTGATAGTTGTGACTCATGATCCTGGTTTCGCACGAAAGTTTCAGCGCATTTATCACTTAAAAGATGGGCAATGGGAGAATACCTCTTCGTTGACAAGGGATGGATTGCAAAGATAGGCTCTGGGGCGTGTTTGACAAGCTGAAGCAAGTGTTTTCCATCATTGGTTTTTTCACCAGTTTTTTGACTTCGTCACTGGCCGTCTTTGCGTCCGTGATTATGATTTCACTGGCGGCGCTTTCTTTTATTTTTCCTTCGACATCATTAGCTCAAACAAAACCTTCCGCCCGCGCAAAAAAGAAACCGGTCGTTGCTGCAAAAGCAAAACGCGCGGAAAAGTTAGATGATTCTGCACTCGCGGGACCAGCGGCCTTTTCATTTTCAATTGATGGTTTGCGGGTTAAGGGAAATAAAAAAATTGAAACCGATGCCATTTTAGCAAAGGTCGTTTCCAAACCCGGAGTGCCGGTTACTCCTGAAACAGTTCGTGAAGATATCGAAGCCCTTTTTAAAACTAATTATTTTTATGATGTCGTAGCGTCTCGTGAACAAGATGGTGGGAAAACATACTTGCAGTTTACGGTTGTGGAAAAACCAACCGTCATGGAAGTTGTTTACGAAGGAATCAAAGAACTAAAAGAAGAAGAAGTTAAGGAAGCATCCGGCATCAAGCAATATGAGTTATTGAATTTAGCGCGTCTGAAAGAAGCCGCGGATAAGATGACCAAGTTTTATGAAGATAAAGGTTTTTATCTAGCTCGTGTAGAGCCTGTTGTTCAAGACATCACCAAAGATGAAGCTGTTCGAGTGATTTTTAAAATCCAGGAAAATGACCGGGTAAAAGTTAAAAAAATCAGTTTTATTGGAAATAAGAACTTAAGCGAAGGCGAACTCAAAGGCCGGCTTTCGATGCAGGAAGAGGGATATTTTTCCGCCATCAGCAGTTCCGGTGCTTACAAGCAAGAATCTTTGGAACGCGATACTCTGATTTTACGCTTCATGTATTACAACCAAGGTTATATCCAGGCGAAAATTGATCGTCCTCAGGTGACAATTACTCCGGATAAAAAAAGTATCTATATAAGTTATGTCGTTGATGAAGGTCTTCAATACGAAGTGGGTGAAATAGATTACGAAGGTGATTTATTATTCCCGAAGGAAGAGCTTCTTGAGGCAACGAATTTACGAAACAGCCGGCTGTTCGTTTACGAAATCCTGCAAAAGGATTTAAGTGACCTTCAGGCAAAATACGGTGATTTGGGTTACGCATATGCCAACGTGATCCCCCGTTACAAATTCCGTGATGCCGAGAAAAAAGTCGATCTAATCTTCGAATTTGATAAGGGAAACAAAGTTTATTTTGGCCAGATCAATGTCACCGGAAACTCTAAAACCCGCGACAAAGTTGTTCGTCGTGAATTGCGGGTTATCGAAGGTGAATTATATAACGAAACTCGCCGCCGTAAATCTTTAGAAAATATCCAACGACTGGGTTTCTTTGACGAAGTGAATTTTAAAACATCCACTCCTCAAGGCCAGCCCGACATTATGAATGTCGATGTGGTAGTAAAAGAAAGAAATACTGGGCAAATTCAGTTGGGTGCCGGATACGGAACATCTTCCGGGTTTTCTCTTCAAGGATCAGTTCAACAGACGAATTTCTTAGGTAAGGGCCAAAATTTAGGCGTTACCATTAACTTTGCCAGTAACTATAGCCAGTACGATTTCACTTTTACCGAGCCTTATTTTAACGACACTTTATGGTCTGCGGGTTTCAGAGTTTTCCAAAGTTCCAATTCGGGCCGCGCCGATTACGATGAAAAACGTACGGGCGGATCTATTTTCTTTGGCCACCCCATCGGAGAAGATCTGCGCGCAAATATCAGCTATACGTATACGGCAACTCAACTATCTGAAATTCGCGACGACAAAGGAAAGTTAATTACTGACTACGATATTTTCCCGCTTCAAACGGCGTCAGGAGATGCGGGATTATTAGGCGGATCTTTAGAGTATGACACGCGAAATGACCGTTTTAAACCAACCAAGGGAATTTACGCGCGTACTTCTTACTCGCAGACCGGGTATCTTGGTGGAAACTTGCACTACAGTAAATATGGGGCAGATTTCCGGTATTTTAAAAATGTTTTTTGGGATGTCATCTTCCGAAACTCATTATCCTATAACCGAATTCAGTCGACCCGTACTGATCTCGACGTTCCTTTCAATGAATTGAATTTGTTGGGTGGACCTTACAGTTTACGGGGATACCGTTATGCCCGCGTGGGAAAACGAAAATATTCTAGCCTTAGATACGCGGATTTAATTTCTAAAGGTTATCCCGTGGCAGAGGCTAAAGCATTGGCGCAACGGTATTACGGGGGCGAACAGCAAGTGTTGTATCAAGGGGAATTTCTATTTCCGTTGATTCGTGAGGCTGAAATGTACGGGGTTGCGTTTTATGACGTGGGACAAGCCGAAGATAACATAACGGGCGAGTCGTTTTTTGCCGACACCGGGATGGGTATTCGTTGGTTTTCGCCTATTGGCCCGTTGCGTTTCGAATGGGGATTCCCATTGAATAGGGATTCCGTATACCATGAACCAGTAGTGTTTGAATTTTCAATTGGTACACCGTTTTAAGCGCGTGAACAGATCATAGCGCGAAGGAGATTAACCATCATGAGAACTACCCTTAATAAATTGAAATACATCGTCGCACTTTGCGTTCTTTGCTTAAGTCCTTTGGCTTTCGGAGAAACGAAAATTGCGGTTGTAGATATGCAAAAAGCTATTCAATCAACTTCTGCCGGTAAAAAAGCAAAAGCTGATTTAGAAGCGGAATTTGAAAAAAGAAAAAAAGACCTTCAGAAAAAAGAAGCCGACTTAAAGAAAATGCAAGAAGATCTGGAAAAGAAACGTTCAGTGCTTTCTGAAGAAGTATTGCAAAAACGCCAAGGTGAATTCCAAGAAGAAATGATGAAGTACCGCGATTTAGTGGGAAAAAACCAAATGGAAATTCAAAAGAAAGAGCGCGATCTTTCTGGGCCAATCGTTGATAAAGTTCGCAAAGTGATCGCTAAGATCGCTAAAGAAAAGGGCTACTCGATGGTTCTTGAGAACAGCGCCATGGTTCTTTACAGCGAAGCGGGCAGCGATATTACTGATCAAGTAATCGCCGGCTACGAAAAAGAAAAATAGTAAAATAATATGGCCTCAAAAATTCATGCAACCAGTGTCATTTCCCCTGATGCCGTATTAGGGGAAGACGTTGAAATCGGCCCTTATTGCCATATCCAGGGACGCATTACTATTGGCCGGGGAACTTTCATCGAAGGTCACTCGACAGTTGGATCGCGTAACAGTGTTCTTACGATCGGCGAAAATAATCATATCAGTCCCGGCGCGGTTATCGGTGGAGCACCTCAGGATATTTCCTATAAGGGTGAATCGACAGAGTTAATTATCGGGAACAATAATGTGTTCCGCGAATTTTCGACCGTTAACATTGCAACCAGCAAAGGTGATGGGAAAACCCAAATCGGAAACAATTGTTATTTCATGGCTTACACTCACGTGGGTCACGATTGCAAAGTGGGCGATAATGTTATTATGGCCAATGATACGCATTTGGGTGGCCATTGTGAAATTGAAGATAACGTCGTTATCGGTGGAGTGTGTGCCTTTAATCAGTTTACTAAAGTTGGAAAAAATTCTTTCATTGCGGGAAGTTCCGTCGTGAATAAAGATATTCTTCCTTTTTCACGCGCCCATGGAAATTACGCCGTCGTTCGTGCGACGAACAAAGTCGGTTTAGCGCGGAAAGGTTTTGGGCGTGAAGAAGTTCAAAATATTCATAAAGCCATTCGCATTGTGATCATGGGTTCTGATACCGTGGCCGAAGCAATTGCACGTATTCAATCCGAATGCACGGCTTCGGCTAACATCGAGTACTTATTAAATTTTATTCGCGCATCTAAACGGGGCATCGCAATTGTTCGAGGCAATCGTAATAACAATGAAGAGGCAGAATGAGCCAACCGCGTAAACCTCGCATGGGTGTTGTCGGCGTCGGATACTTAGGTACTTTTCACGCGCAAAAATTAAAAAACAATCCTCATTGCGAATTAATAGCGGTTTTTGATACTCATACTGATGCTGCCGCAAAAGTAGCGCGGGAACTTCAAGTTCAAAGCTTTAATACCTTAGAAGAATTCATCGGCAAAGTTGATGCGGTGACAATCGCAGCCAGCACCCAAGCCCATCATGATTTGGCACTTTTCTTTTTAAATAATGGTATTCACGTGAACGTGGAAAAGCCCCTTGCGGCCACGGCAGCACAAGGCGAAGCCATTGTTAAACTTGCCCGGCAGAAAAAATTGAAACTCGCAACTGGGCACATTGAACGATTTAATCCCTACTTAATGGCATTAAAAAAGCTTATTAAAAAACCACTACATATTAATTTAGAGCGCCGGGGTGGATTTAAAATGCGCGGAGCCGACGTCAGCGTGCTTCACGATTTAATGATTCACGATATAGATTTAATGTTTTGGTTAACCGGTTCAGAAGTAGACACCTATGAATTTTCTGAAACCAGTATCATTACCGATGATTCTGACATCGCAAGTTTACAAGTTAGACTAAAAAATAACTGCCAAGTTCATATTTTTGTCAGCCGCGTGGCGCCTGCCACTTTGCGAACTGTTGAAGTTGTCGAGCAAGGAAGATTAATCGTTGCTGACTCTGGATCTGCCAGATTATGGGAATTAACGAAACATCCAGAACATTCTTTAGAACTTCAAACGATCGAACACGAAGTCCATAAACATGACGCCCTCCAAATGGAAGAAGACGCTTTTGTAAAGGCGATTATTGAAGATAGCGAACCCTTAGTTACAGGCGAAGACGGACTTAAAGCTTTAAAATTTATCGACGAGTTGCTGGGACGATGACAAAACCACGCGTAATGATCATCGCGGCCGAAGCATCCAGCTCACACTATGCATTGCGACTTTTAAAAGAATGGAAATCCCAGGGACTTGATGTCGAAGCTTTTGGTGTCGGTTCGAAAGACATGGAAAATATTGGTTTTCGGCGCTTAGGCAAGTCAGAAGAAATGGCCATCGTTGGTGCTGCCGAAATCATTAGCCAGCTGGGATTTTTAAAATCCGTCATGGATCAACTTGTAGAAGAAGCGGTTAAGCTTCATCCGCAGGTCACAATTCTGATGGATTACCCGGAATTTAATCTGCTGTTAGCACGTAAGCTTCGCGCTCGCGGACTGCGCTCGGTGTACTATATTTCCCCGCAGATTTGGGCTTGGCGCCAAGGGCGGGTGGAAACCATTAAGAAGTTTTGCGATAAAGTATTTCTTTTGTTTCCTTTTGAAAAACATTTCTATGAAAAACATTCGGTGCCATTAGAATTCGTGGGCCATCCTTTATTAGATGAAATGGATGAAAAATATTTTGACCCAAAATATTTGCAAACTCGCCGTGCTCAGTACGGGTTTACCGATAGCGATATTGTGTTAGGCTTAATGCCGGGCAGCCGGCGGTTGGAATTAAAACAACACTTTGAAATCCAATTGGAAACCGCGCGCCGGTTAATTAAAAAATTTCCCCAGATTCGTATTGTGATACTTTGCGCTCCGACATTTGAAAAAGAAGAGTTACATGCTTATTTAGAGGATTTTAAATCCCCGTATGTGCTACTTCGCGACGATCCATTTAGTATGATCCATATCGTGGATTTAATGTTGGTGGCTTCAGGTACGGCGACCCTGCAAGTGGGACTTTTACAAAAACCCATGATTATCATGTACCGAATGAAGTGGCTTACTTCTGTATTTGCCAGTTTGTTTGTTCGCGGGGCGAAGTTTTTTGGTTTAGTAAATTTAATTCTGGACCGCGAAGTCGCGCCCGAAAAATATCAGGCTCAGGCAAATCCGGAAGTATTGGAAAACGAGTTATCTAAACTAATTACTGACGAAAATTACCGGTTTCGAATGATTAAAGAGTTGGGTGAATTGAGATTTAAATTGGGAGATCGCGGTGCGACCCGCCGGGTGGCTGAATCCATCCGGAAGACCTATTTCGAGGGGAACCCTTGATCCGCCACGGGCTTTCCGGAATATATGCCGGCATCAGTACGGCTTTTCATTCCCTTTACGACCGTGAAATATTGAAAAGTTATACTCCTTCAAAGCCTACAATCGTGGTCGGAAATTTGAGCTACGGAGGAACCGGAAAAACGCCAGTTACCAAGGAACTCATTCGTTATTTTTTGTCTAAAGGATTAAAGGTCGCGGTCATTTCCCGATCGTACAAAGGTGAAATTAAAAACCCAACCCTCGTTGATGTAACAAAGCTTGATGCCTCAAGGTGGGGCGATGAAGCATTTATGATCGCCAAAGAATTTCCAAAAATTTCCGTCGTTGTCGGAGCCCGCAAAGTTGATTGTGTTAAATGGGCTGAAGCCAATCTTTCTTGTGACGTAATTATAGTTGATGATGGACTTCAGCACCGAGCGCTAAAAGGCCATTTTTACTTGGTACTTTTAGATATTAGTAAGCCTATCAAAGATTACCGTTGGGCACCACTAGGCACGTTGCGCGAGTCCCATCTGGGTTTAGAGCGGGCGGACGCTTTAGTTTTAACAAAGATAAATTGGGCCGATCCAGAAACCCGTTGGTGGATTTCTAATCATCGTGGAAATTTGCTGGCCTATGAACTCAGATATTTACCCGGCGAAATTGTAACTTTGGATGGACAAAGCTCGGAAGAGACTTTTAGTGACAAAGGTGTCTTAGTTTCTGGAATTGGTTCCCCTGAATCATTTAAAAAATTGGTTACCTCGGTGGTGAAACATAATACTTTGTCCGAAGTAACATTTCCGGATCACCATATTTATAACAAGCAGGAAATCAGTCAGCTGGAAGAGACTGCAAAACAAATAAACGCTCTTATTTTTACCACTTCAAAAGATGCTGTTAAGATAAAGCCCTTGGCGTCGGATTTATCGCTTTGGCGCGAAGTAAAATTGCAAACCCAGTTACAAGGAAAAGAAAAGCTCCATGCTCAGTTGGATGAAGTTTTGCGTAAATTTAATCTCTAAGATTTTGATTAAATTACCCAGATCTACAATTAAATCACTTGCCACCGGACTTGCGATTCTGTGGTTTGATATTTTGCGTATCCGGCGAAAAGTTGTAATCGAGAATATCTCGTTGGCTTATCCGCAAATGCCTATGCCTGAGAAAATTAAGTTAGGCCGGGCATCGCTTGTAAATACGGCTCAAGTTTTTTTTGAACTTTTATATCTTCCACGCATTGATCAAACCTGGATTGATAGAAATATAATTTTTGAAGGTGAAGACCGAGTTCGAAAAGCTTTAGAGCAAAAAAAAGGCGTATTGGCACTAAGCTTACATATCGGAAACGGGGATTTAGGCGCAAATATGATTGCCAGTCGTGGACTTCCGATAACAATCATCACCAAATTTTTTAAGAACAAAGCTTTAAATGCTTTTTGGTTTGGCCAAAGAGGTCCCTTAGGAGTGAAGTACATCGAGCCCCATGGCAGACAAACGGCCTTTGATATCTTAAAAACTTTGAAGAGAAACGAGATCTTAGTGTTTGTTCTTGATCAATTCATGGGTAAACCCTACGGAATTGAAACTACGTTTTTTGGTCGGCCGACTGGAACTGCCTATGGATTGGCTTTATTTTATTTGAAAACCCGTTCTCCCGTCATGCCGACTTATACCTACGAGGAAAAGGGCCACAAAACCAGAGTCGTTTTCGGCGAACCTCTGAATTGTGAGCAGTTTGTTACAGACAATCAGGAGAAATCGGTGCAGAATTTGACGCAGTACTTTACTGATGTACTAGAGTCTATCGTGCGGGAGCACCCGGAACAATGGATGTGGTTACATCGAAGATGGAAGAGGTTTGAGTGAATAAAATTATCATCTCCGCATTAATAGCACTGCAGATGGGTTGTTCCGCAAAAATCTTAAAGTACGATAAAGCAAAAGATTTAAAGAAAAATGATGAATTCATTTCCCAAGTAAAAATTGAAGAGCCAACGGCACCCGCTGACGAAGAAGGGGATATTGCAAAGCCAGTTACTCCGTCAGCAGTTGAAAAGGGAAATACGGCAGCATCAAAAGATTCCACCACCGCGGCCGTCATTAAAGACGGGACGACTTCAACAAAAACTAAAACAACAAAAACTTCAAAAGCAGTGACTGCATCGGGCGACAACACGAAAGCCAAAAAAGCAGTAAAAGGTAAAGCCGTTGATGCAAAAACCGCCGATGCCAAAGTTACCCCAGCTGGCCGGCAACCCGAAGTGGAAGATCCGGATGGCTATAATGGTCGACGTCCAATTAATGACCCGTTCCGCATTGGTGAAAAGACAGTTCACAAAGTATATTATGACGCCCATATTTTTAATTTTTCAGCAGGAAATTTAACT
>JAZKJI010000206.1:0-8112 GCA_040384405.1 Bdellovibrionota bacterium | reverse complement strand
CATCCAACGCGTGCGGGTTGCAGTTTTGATTCAACGACAAAGACCGTGTTGTTAGCGGGACAAGAGAGTTACCCAATTCGAGTTAAATATTATCAAGGTCCTCGTTATCACATTGCAAATATATTAATGTGGAGAAAAGCAGGGACAACTCGTGACCCGGCTTGCGGTCAAACGGGAAATAATTATTTCTTTAATCCTGATCAGGGTTCAGTTCCTTTGGCTCCGTACCTTGCGATGTTAAGTCGTGGTTGGAAAGTGATTCCAGCTGAAAATTATTTCCTGCCAATTTCAATGTTAAGTACTCCACAAAATTTTAATCCTTGTGGAACTGCTATGACACCAGTGATTACTAACTTCGGAACAGATGAAGTGTTTCCTACTCAAGCGATTTTCCGTTGGCAGACGGATCGACCTGCAACCAGCCAAGTTATCATTAAAAATGCGGCGGGCCTTACGATTAAGTTAACTACTTCGGATAATGTGTTACGCATGGATCACTCGGTGACCGTAACGGGATTATCTTTCGGTACTAGCTATCAAGCGCAGGCTGTCAGTTATTCTGCCGAGCAGAGTATCGGTACCAGTAATACGATTAGTTTCACTACGCCTTAAGTAAGTACTTCGGATAATGTTCGCGGATTAAATAGATCCGGTGATTATACAGTTAAAGAATCCAAATACTGTCCCGCTGACTTAATAACTTGCGGCGGGATAGAATGAACCCCATCAAAAAGTTCCAGCTTTCCCTTTAGTCCGCCTTGTTGAAGCAAATTAAATAATCTTTGGCTGTTGTTCACGTGAATCACGGGATCAGATTTCCCATGGGAAATATAAAATGTTCCGCCGGCACGTTTTGGAACCAATTCTTTCCAAACGGGTTTATTTACAAGTGCGGTTGAGAAAAGCAAAAGACCCTTTGGTGTTTCGGGTGCGTGTAAATAAATATCAGCGGCTAACATTCCGCCTTGGCTGAAACCACCTAAGACAATTTTGTTCCATGGAATTTTATGATCAGCGATAAAGTTTAAAACTTGTTCGCGGGTTTTTGGAGCTTCGGGTGAAGTTTCATTACTTAAATCGTAATCGCCATTAGCCGGCGTGTTTTGCCAGCGGTTAATATCAATATTCCACCAGGCGCTGCCGGTCCAGTTGGGACCAATTGGTATTTTGATGGGACCGCCCGGGAAAATCCAATTCCACTGGGACTTCGTTTGGATTTCGTGGGCAAGTACGGACAAGTCGTTGGCATCGGCGCCGTAGCCGTGAAACATAAAAACTGTGGGCAATTCTTCGGATTTAAAGAAGCTGACTGCATTAAGTTTTTTCATTAAGAGTTCCCTTCGGCAATTTAACGATTTCCTAAGTCACCAATGGGTTTATAGGCTGAGGCCAGAAAAGAGTCACCATCTACCGCTTGCGCGGGACAAAAGCGACGTTTAGCATTGTTATCAATGCTAAAGATTTCCCCGGATGCCCATATTACGACAAATAGCCAAGATGTGAAGCCAGGCTCAATATTCGTGGCCGTCAAAGGTCAAAGACACGATGGTCATGATTTCATCCCTGATGCCGTTTCCCGGGGTGCCAAACATTTGGTTTTAGAGAATCGTAAAAACATACCAGCAAATTTTAAAGGTTTAACCGAAGAGGTAATGAGTTCGCGCCGCCGTTTAGCCGAAATGGCTTGCGAAAAATATTGGTACCCCAGCCGCGGAATGTTTTGCGTGGGAATTACCGGAACCAACGGAAAAACTTCAATTTCATTTTTAATCGAGCATTTGTTAACCGCTAAAAATATTCCTACCGGAGTAATCGGAACGGTTGATCATCATTTGGGAAGCCGGGTGTGGCCCACGGAATTGACGACTCCCGATTCTTTACAGCTACAAGCACGTCTGGCCGAATTCATTAAGGGCGGGGCGCAAGCTTTGAGCATGGAAGTTTCCAGTCATGCGTTAGAGCAACGTCGCGCAGACGGAATCGAATTCGATGCGGTTATTTTTAATAATCTGACGCGCGATCATCTGGATTATCATAAAACCTACGAAGCTTATTTCGAAGCCAAGGCCAGGCTGTTTACCGAAGTACTGATGAAATCGCCGAAAAAAGAAAAGCGTGCGGTTATCAATGTCGATGATGAGTGGGGTAAGAAACTTCTATTAAAGATGAAAACCTACCAAACCATCGAGCGTTTTCAAATTTGGACTTTCGGCAAAGATGATCCTCCTTTGGACTCGCAAGCGGCCGAGTTAGCAGATAAGCATTTGAAAATAACTTTGCAGAAAAGTGATTTCGCCCAAACCAGGTTTAGTATCAGCGATGGTGAAGACACCGTTGATTTCGCCATTCCGTTAATTGGCCTTCACAATGTAATGAACACGGTTGCTGCACTAGGTGCGGTTTTAGAAACAAAAGTTTCTTTAGAAGACGCAGCCGAAGGCCTAAAAAGTTTTAACGGAGTACCTGGAAGACTCGAGCGAGTTCCAAACAATAAAGGTTTACACATTTTTGTGGACTATGCGCATACACCCGACGGCTTAGAAAATGTGCTAAAGGCTTTTGCGCAAATCCAGCAACAAACCGCAGGCGCAGATATTTGGACTGTATTTGGTTGTGGGGGTGACCGCGATAAAGGAAAGCGCCCGATGATGGCCGAGATCGCGGAAAAATACTCGCAAGGAATAATTGTTACATCGGACAATCCCAGAACCGAAGATCCCCACCAAATTATTTCCGAAATAAAAACTGGTTTTAAAAACCCAGATAAATATATTTACGAAGCAGATCGCAGAAAAGCACTGGCCCTTTCAGTACAAAAAGCAAAAAAGGGAGATGCGATTCTAATCGCGGGTAAGGGGCACGAAGATTATCAGATCATCGGCACCCAAAAAATCCCCTTTAGCGATCAAAAATTTATCAAAGAAATTTTAGACAAGGATTCTAAATGAGCACATCTCTTCCATGGACGAAAGAGTTTATTGCGGCATCCACAAATGCAAAAGTAATTTCCGAAGTTCACCCAGGCTTTGCCCGAATCGAAACCGATACTAGAAAACTTCAAAAAGGTGATTTCTTTATCGCCTTAAAAGGCGACGCATTTGATGCCCATAGTTTCGTTGCCCAAGCAGTTGAAAAAGGTGCTGCCGGAGTTTTGGTTCATAAGTGGGAAGAGGCATGGGAAAATTACAGATTTAAGACTAATTTCTATTTGGTTAAAGATACATTAACGGCACTGCAGGACATGGCAATCTTTCACCGGCGCCATTTAAAAACATGGTTAGCGGCAATGACCGGTTCAAATGGGAAAACCACCACCAAAGAATTTTCGGCCGCCATTTTGAAAAATTTTAGAAATGTTCATTGGAGCCACGGATCTTTTAACAATCATTGGGGCGTTCCATTTACACTCTTAGATCTAAAGCCCGAACACAATGTAGGGTTAATCGAAATGGGTATGAATCACTCGGGCGAAATTAAACGTCTGATGGAAATCGCTGAACCCGATTGCGTCGTTTGCACGATGGTAGGCCGCGCGCATATAGAACATTTCGGATCGATCGACAAAATAGCTGATGCAAAAGCTGAAATCTATGAAAACGCCAAGAAGTCAGCAGTGGGAATATTTAATATCGAAAATCCTTACACTCGAAGGATGAGCGAGATTTACGGTCCAAAGATGGCCAAGCAAATAACCTTTTCCTCGCAAGACAAGACCGCCGATATTTTTTTACAAGTAGTAGGGCAAACCTTGGACACAATTCAGTTAAGAGGTTGTATCCTGGGCAAATTGGGGGACCGAACCTTAAATCTATTCGGCGTTCAAAACGTAGTGAATATCTCGGCCGCCGCCGGAATCGGATTAGCCGCGGGACTAAGCTCGGATCAGATTTGGGAAAACCTAAAGCAGTGTAAGTCTTACTGGGGTCGAAATCAAAAAATCGAACTTTCTTCAGGTGCACAAGTGTTGTTTGATGCCTACAACGCTAACCCCGACAGTATGTACGCCCTGTTAGAAAATGTAAAATCCCTGACTGGATTCAAGCGAAAAATCGGGTTCTTCGCCCAGATGAAAGAGCTAGGCAATTTCAGCAAGCAAGAGCACGAAAAGCTTGGAGAATACGCCGCCCAAGCGGGCTACGAGCAGCTGTATTTTTACGGCCCCGATCACGAGTCTTTCAAAACGGGAGTGGGAAATAAAAAGTTCGACGGCGAACTAGAAACCCACCCCGATTTCTCCAAAGATTGGGTCAACGAACTAAAAGGATCTTTCACGGCAGGTGACTTACTAACTTTCAAGGCCTCAAGGGGTATGGAAATGGAAAGAGTCGTCCAAATTTTAGATCCAGCGTTGGATTTTCACAAAGAGTAAAGCTGCTGTAAGAATTTCCGAAGTAATAACAGAAATTGTCACAAGGGAAGAAGAAGCGTAGATATCCACCTCGAACAATAACACGGGGTAGGCAAAAAAAATGTACCGCTTAATAATCTACATAATCCTCTCCCTACTAGTAATAATCAGCACTACTACTCAGTCTTTAGCTAGTTCAGTACCTTCGGGTTCGCAGCAAAGATTAGTTTTCGCTCGCTAATACTTAAATTCACACGCAGTAGGACGATTTTGCTTAGTGACCAGCTGACGTCGTTGGAAGGCACTCGATTCCGCTCCAACGTGGTCGTACCACGCCTCCACGGCCTCGAGCACCTTCCGCCTTGCATCTGGCCCCTAATCAAAAGTCGATTGGTCGCCCCAGGAGGGGAGGGTTCGCATCACTTCACTTGCTTCCGTAAAACCAAAACCGATATCTAGACCAAAACATCATCCGTATCAGTATCAGAAGCCGAAAACAGAACCGCCAACATCAAACCAACAACTAGACTGAAACAAATGCCAATGCCAATGTCGAAAACTCCACTGGCACCGGCCCACGCACCGACGGCAGTTCACGGGTAAGCTCGATCAATATTTGTTTATTGCCATTTCTGCCGAGGTTCGCTAACTTTTTTCTAAACCCTCCGAAGAAAAGCAGCAATGAGCAAAAAGTTTAGTTGGTGGCGCCTGCCCTTATTGATAGCACTAGCAGTCCTAGCCTGGGTCATAATATTCCCAGCGCATTTGGATCTTATTCACACCGCAGTTGAAGAAACAAAACTACAGAACATAAAAGACCACGAACAAGATTCCGTTCATATGCTAGTTAACGATATAACGGAGCTATCGAGCATTTGTGATAGTAGGTTAGCTCAATTCGGAAATGAACAAATAGTTCCCGAAGTTTCAGGATGTACAAAGAAGGCATGTGAAAAAGAAAATCCCTGCTGCAATACCTGTGAAATAATGTGGAGAATCCCAGCCCAAAATAAAACTTTATTTTTCCGCCACGAGCCCCCCGCAAACTGCAAGGCGACCGAATGCGGAATTGAACGATGCAAAAAAGAGGGATACAAAATTTCCCAACTCCAAGCGAAAGATTGTTTCAAAAATAAAAGTAGATAGGAACGGCAACTGCAACTGCAACTGCAACTGCAACTGAATCTGGAACTGCAGCTGGAACAGGAACAGGCAAGCTTACAGCAAAAGCAGCGGTCACAGCATCCGTGAACGAATCATCAACAAAGAGAACAGAGTTGAAATAAAAAAGGGTCAGGATCCAATCCCAACCCGTAAACCATTTCCCGTCCCCGAACCGTCGCCGGTGCCGTTACCGTACCGTTGCCGATAACCAAAACAAAAAGGACGAGCGAAGCTCGACTATATATTACTTAACTTTAACTAATGATGTTTTAACGTATTGAAGAACTCCAGAAACTGATCGTGATCCAATTCGCTCGATTCGATCACCAGATACGATCAACGACTCTTCCCCAGAAACTCCGGTATCCGCGAAAAAATAAGTTAGATGGCAAGAAGACTCGACACAGTATCCAGTTCCAGCTGGAATTCCATTTCTAGTAACCGTCATGATCGAATTTGTTACTGATATATCGTAAACATTTACGTAGGAAGTTCCATCTGGAAAAGCGTAAGTATCAGTGATCGTCTCTGAATGATCACCGGTGTGAGCAGACGTAGTAGAAATTGTGAAAGGAATTTGTTGTCCCGTTAAAAGTGTTACGATTCCTTTTCCTTGGTATTGTCCCTCTTGAAGAATGTTTGCGGCTTGTGCGAAGTTAAATCCAAGTACTAAACAAAGTGCTAATATCATTTTCATATTGTTCTCCTTAAAGTGGTGGTAATTCCGTTCGATGAAAAGCTAACCGAGTGAATTTTTTCTGGCAATCAACCATCGCTTGATGACACGCTCACGCTTAGAAAAAAACCGAAAAAATATCCACAGAAAAAATAGTAATTCATTAAAGATATCAGTATCTTATCAACAAAGTTTTGACTTTGGTCTAGCATCTGTGCTAAGTACCTGTAATGCTTTATCAATGGCTCTACTCACAGTCCGACTCCTATTCGTTTCTTAATTTATTTCGCTACATCACAGTTAGAAGCTTTATTTCTTTTTTTACGGCATTCTTTATCTGCTTGATGTGGGGTCCTTACTTCATCCAAAGATTAAAAGAAAAACACTTTGGCCAAAGTATCCGCAGTGATGGTCCGCAAACCCATCATAAAAAAGCCGGCACTCCAACAATGGGTGGCGGACTAATGTTGTTAAGTACTTTGATTCCCGTTTTTCTTTGGGCTGATGTAATGAGTCCTTTGGTTTGGGGTGTCCTTGTTGTTACCTGGGGCTTTGGACTAATTGGATACGTGGATGATTATTTAAAAGTTAGCAAAAAAAATCACAAAGGCTTGCCCGGAAAAGTTCGATTGCTTGGCGAATTTTTAATCGCTGGTCTTGTTGTCGCTTACTTAGTTCACTTCCATGATTTAGCAACTACCTTACATATTCCGTTCTTTAAAAATTTGAGCTTTGATTTAGGTTGGGGTTACGTTCTGTTTGCGGCATTCGTCGTCGTCGGTACTGCAAATGCGGTGAACTTGACTGACGGTCTTGATGGACTTGCCGTTGTTCCCGTTATTATTTCTGCCAGCACTTTAGGTTTATTTGCTTACATCGTGGGCCACGCATCCATTGCGAGTTACTTACAAATTCCCCATGTTGCGGGTGCCGGGGAGTTAGCTCCGGTTGCTACCGCCATGGTTGCCGCAGGCTTGGGATTTCTTTGGTTTAATGCCTATCCTGCCCAAGTATTTATGGGAGACGTGGGAAGCTTAAGCCTTGGTGGATTTTTGGGAATCATGGCCGTTATGACCCAAAATGAACTTCTGATGATTGTTTTGGGCGGAGTGTTTGTTGTCGAAGCGCTTTCCGTTATTACTCAAGTTATTTCATTTAAAACTACCGGCAAAAGAGTCTTTAAGATGGCTCCCATTCATCATCACTTTGAATTAGGGGGACTCAGCGAAACGAAAATCATCGTTCGCTTTTGGATCATCTCTATTTTGTTGGCGATGTTGTGCTTGGCTACCTTAAAGCTACGCTAATTTTTATTTCATTTTATTTTTTAATGATCGTTAAGTTTTTGAGAGGAAGAATATGTTTAAAGAAGTGTCTGAATTAAAAGACAAAAGAATTCTGGTTGTCGGATTAGGTAAAACAGGGGTGTCGTTATCTCACTTTTTGTGTGCTCATGGTGCGCAGGTGACAGTAACGGATCATAAATCAAAGCCGGAACTATCTGCACAGTTGGAATTATTAGGTGATCTACCCATTAAATACGAACTTGGCAGTCACAGTCCGAAAACTTTTCTTCAACAGGATTTAGTGATTTTAAGCCCCGGCGTTCCGGGAACATTGAAGATTTTTGATTATGCCCGCAGCCAGGGAATCGCCGTGACGGGCGAGTTCGAATTTGCTCAACACTTCATAAAAGAACCGATGGTTGCTATCACCGGAACCAATGCGAAAACGACCGTTGCGCGATTAGCAGAAGCATTCTTAAAAGCTTCTGACATTAAATGCTGGGTTGGTGGCGCCAACGAACGGCCAATTACTGATTACCTTCGTTACAACGAAAAAGCGCAAGTTGTTATCGCCGAAGTTTCCAGCTTCATGCTTGAACATTGTGGTGAGTACAGTCCTTCGAATATCGTTTTCACTA
>JAZKJI010000205.1:0-3662 GCA_040384405.1 Bdellovibrionota bacterium | reverse complement strand
CATCGAGGGTTAACTCCCTCGCTTCCACTTAAACCCTGACCAAAGTCCTTAAAAAAATTAAGTCCGTTACAGATTTCCTTGCTATCTGATTTCCTGATATTTGGTGGGGCATATATCATCTTTATGGGGAATGAATTCCACTTTTTCAAAATGATCACGCGGTGTTCATTGGGTCTTAGGGTGGAGTCAGTATTGCACAAGTATGTTTCGTCGGCGTTAACGCGCCGGAAACTTTACTAAACAAATCTGGGGGATATATGAAAAAGAACTTAATTGCACGTTTGTTACTCATTGGGGCGATGATTGTTACCGTCGTTGCGCAAGCACAAGATGACGCTGGTGAAACTACTCGAACTGGTTCAGTGAATTCAACTTACCCACAACCAACTCGGGCAACTCCTGATGATTGGAAACCGCATTTTGGATTGTTAGCGGGTATTTCAAATCCGGAAGGCAGTTACAATACGGTCGGAGACGTAGGATTAGATTTCGGCTTCCAACCTTATATTCCGTTTGGATTAGGGGCAGAGGTATCTACTAATAATCTCGATGCGAAAGGCGACGGCGAAGATGTTCAACAAACAACACTTTTGGCTCGTGGAACTTATAACTTTGGTGGATCTAACAATTTGATCAAATACAGCTACATCGGACTTGGTATCGGAAGTGTCTTTACTTCCCGTGATACAAAACTAGCCGGTGCCCCAATGATCGGATTTGATATTCCAATTCAAGATACTGAACGCAATTTCTTGTCATTAGGTGCAGCGGCAAAATACCTAATCATTGATGGTGGTGCGCCAGAGCAACTTGCGCTGAACGGCGCGGTTAAATACTGGTACTAAAACCTAAGTAAAGTAATAGCATGTTAATAATTGGGGGCCGTCAAACGCCCCCTTTTTTTTGAGGTGTACCATTACAAAAAAGCTTCCAACTCTATTTATTTCCCATGGCGGTGGCCCCTGGCCCTACATTCCAGAAATGAAAAATTCTTTCTCTGAATTGGCTAAGTGGCTAACCAAAATACCAAACACATTGCCCGAAAAACCGAAAGCAATCTTGGCGATTTCGGGCCACTGGGAGAATTCCGACTTTACGGTATCTACTTCGCCTCAGCCTCCGATGGTCTATGATTATTCTGGATTTCCAGATCATACTTACCAAATAAAATATGAAGCACCGGGGTCTCCAATACTTGCACTAAGGGTAAAGCAATTATTAAACGAGTCAGGAATTAACTGTAACGAAGATCCAAATCAAGGTTTTGATCATGGTACTTTTGTTCCATTATTTTTAATGTATCCAAACGCAGAAATTCCTGTCGTCCAACTATCTTTGAAAAAGGGTTATGATCCTAAATCACATATAGAAATGGGCAAGGCCTTAATGCCTCTTCGGGAAGAGGGCGTATTAATAATTGGAAGCGGGCTTTCCTATCACAACTTACGCGCATTCGGACCCCCTGCTGGTCCCATTTCAGAACAGTTTGAAAAGTGGTTAACTGAATCCGTTACCTTATCTAATTCCGATGATCGCAACCAACGATTAATCAATTGGGAAACCGCCCCCACTGCCCGTCAATCTCATCCAAGGGAAGATCACTTAGTTCCACTGATGGTAGTTTCTGGCGCTGCTGGCAAGGATCTAGGATACCTAGATTTCCTTGATAAAGTCTGGGGCATTACGATGGCCTCATACCGATTTGGCTAGAACTTATATTAAGGTATTAGTGGTTGCCATATGATGCTAGGATCTCTGAATGAGAATTGAAAGCTTACACGACTTACATGGGCATTTTCCTGATATTGATGGTTTCTGGAATTTCGAAGATCTTGCGGAAACAGAATCGAAAATTCGTAACTTACTTCCTCAAGAAGCTGGTGGTTGGAACTCTAAAAATTTAGAAATACTAACTCAACTTGGAAGAGTCCAAGGCCTACAGGGAAATTTATCATTGGCCCGGGCAACTCTTGATCAGGCGCAAAAAGCTATAAATCAAATCGAAGGGCCCGATCGAATCCGGCCAGAGATCCGTTTTTTATTAGAGCAAGGTCGAATTTTTTGTTTATCAATGACTCCGTTTAAGGCTCAGCCATTTTTTACCCAAGCTTGGACTTTGGCAAACGATGCGAATGAAACTTTTTTTGCCATCGATGCAGCATTGATGCTCTCGATTAGTCAGCCACCTAAATCAAAAAACGAATGGCTGCAAAAAGCATTAGCTCTGGCAGAAAAAACTGAAAAAGAACAAGGGCAACTGTGGCTTGCGCAGCTTTACACGATGGATGGGTGGCATAGTTTCGATTTCAGATTGTTTGATAAAGCTCTAGAGTCCTTCCAAAAAGCTTTTCAGCGGCCCAGAGCTGCTAATGAAAAAAACAAAGAGATCATTATCAGATGGTGCGTTGCCAGGGCTTTAAGGGCCGTTGGTCGAACGGAAGAGGCTTTGGATATGCAACAAAGACTGCTGACCGAACTAACATCAGCTGCGACCCCAAACGGACATGTATTCTTAGAAGTAGCAGAATGCTTGCAAGCCTTACAGAAGCATCAAGAAGCAAAAACCTATTTTGAATTCGCGTATAAAGAATTGTCTTCAGACGGCTGGTATTCCGATAACAAGAAAAATGAACTTGGCCGTATCCAAACTCTTTCTAAAAAACATTACTAAATTATAATTGACCAAAAAAAAGGCTCCCCTTTCGGAGAGCCTTAAACAGTATTTTTGTCGCGGGAATATTATGGTTGAAAAACGATGTTAAGACTTGGGTCACCTTGTAAGTGATACCATTCCAAATTGTCGATGACTGCATCAGCCTGAGTCCAATTTTTTGCTAAGTAAATTTGACCAGCAAGAATTGATTCACCTAAGTGAGTAAAGCGTTTTTTCATGTGTTCGAAAGTAATCCCTTGAGCCATCACTGCAGGTGGATGCCAAGAGATGTTTACGGTTCCACCAAAGTAAGCAACTGCGCCCAGACGGTTTGTTTCCCCGACTGTTTCAGTAGACATAAAAGTAGTTCCGAAATATCCCGGGCTCATTTTTCCATTCATACAAGCAACGTCGATGATGATTGGCTTAACAAGACCTTTGTTGTTGATACCTTTGATATCAGCAACTCCGTATGAACGAGCCATACTTGGCCATGCGTATCCACTTCCGTGGCCGATGTAAGTTAACCAGAATGCTCCAGCATTGAATTGTTTGTTCAATACCATCGGAGTTGAGTTTTCTTTATCAGCTTGTTGTAAGTGAAGAGCGCTTGTACCGATTCCAGCTGCGAAGCTGTCTTCAATTGATTTAATGTATTCGTCATCTGAAGGACCAGAACCTTCATCACTAGCGATTCCGATGAATTTTTTCATTCCGGACATATCTGTGAATGAACGTTTTTCGAACTCGATTGATTTAGCAAGAATCGAAGTTACTTGAGCTGCTGTACTTGCAACGATACGTCCGTTGAACATATCAGGAATGTTGTCAGTCGCGCCGTCCATTGTGAAATGCTTAAGATCAGATGGAGTCATTGATGAACCTGATGTTTTAAGTTTAAACATCGGAACCATCAAATCATCACCGATAATAAGAACGAAATCTGTTCCGTCATTATTGTAATGATTTTTGATCATCAAAGAAAGTGCAGCTAAATCGTTAGATGGAG
>JAZKJI010000204.1:23450-24151 GCA_040384405.1 Bdellovibrionota bacterium | reverse complement strand
AATCCAAAATCCCGGAGCTATGACTTAATAAATGCTTAATTTGAATTTTACGGCTGCCTGGATAGTTCGATAGTTTTTCGACGGACGACTCATCAATGTATAAATTTGGAAACTTCGTCTCTAAATCAAATAATGTATCGGTCAGTTGAAGTTTTCCTTCATCAATCAACTGAAGAATGATTGCTGCCGTAAATGTCTTCGATACGCTCCAAATTCTGAATTGGGAATCTGGCTTAGCTGACAGATTTTTTACTACATCAGTAACACCGGCGGCTAAAGAGCAGTGGGGACCTACATTTAGTAAAACACTTAAAGTGACACCGGGAGCGGGAATTCTTGTCAGAGAATATTTTAGCTCTTGATTTATATCTTCACAGAGATTCCCAGCCTGGCACTCAACTGTAGAAAACGTCGAGATAACTAAGGCGGCAATGAATTTAGCTAGAGTAGATTTCATGGTTTTAGATACAATTGTCCCGAAACTTTGTCTATTTTTTGAAAGTTAATTTACCCGCGACGTCCAGAAAGCTCTGCGTTAGCTTATCTTGCCTGTATTATTTCTATAGTAAGTATACATCACGGAACAATCTATTCCAAACTCAAGACTAATTTGCGGTTGCAAGCATGATTGTTCTAAACGCCAGGCTTAGTAACTCCGATAAAAGCTGCCGCCGAATAAAGTACGAATAACAAAATATAAA
>JAZKJI010000204.1:19459-23440 GCA_040384405.1 Bdellovibrionota bacterium | reverse complement strand
ATAAAAAGCCGCAAAATTATTTTTTCGTTTAATCAGCGACCACACTGCTCCGACGATTAACCAAATTCCTAGTTTCATAAATACCCAAAATGGTAAACCCTGCGCCAATCCCAGCTTCGCCGCTAAACCAAATCCGGAAATTAAAAGTAAAACCAATCCAACACCATGGCAGATGATGGAAACTTTTTTTAAAGACAAAAGATTCGTGGCTGCCGCTTCACCATCAGTAAATCCCAGTCGTCTTAAGGTTAGATAAGTAAAAAGTCCGCCAAACGTTACCAGGCCCGCGCTTAAGTGAAGCCATTTATAAAATTCGTAAGACAACATA
The DNA here is from genome assembly GCA_040384405.1 of Bdellovibrionota bacterium. Taxonomy (GTDB): domain Bacteria; phylum Bdellovibrionota; class Bdellovibrionia; order Bdellovibrionales; family Bdellovibrionaceae; genus JAZKJI01. The sequence goes on along the minus strand of JAZKJI010000204.1, from coordinate 23,112 downwards.
TTATTTTTCCTCTTCTTCAAGATTTAGGGCTTTAAGGGCTCGGTGGAGCTGTTTCCGCATCGTCGTTAAGTTACCAATGTTGGCGATATTTTTTAATGATTCTTTTAATGGTTGAAGGGGGTAGCCGCCGTAAGCTCCGGAAGTTTCAATATCTTTCGTGACCCCGGATTTTCCGGCCAACATAACCTGGTTCGTAATCTTCACGTGATCCGCGATCATTACTCCGCCCCCGGTGGTAACGAAATTTCCGGTCTGTGAAGATCCTGCTATAAATAATCCCGCAGCGAGCACGTTATTTTCACCAACTTTACAGTTGTGTGCAATATGACAAAGATTATCTATCTTGGTTCCGCGTCCAATGCGGGTTTCCGTCATCGTTGCGCGATCAATGGCGCAGTTAGCGCCAATTTCCACGTCATCTTCGATCACAACGATTCCCAGTTGGGGAATCTTGGACATCGCACCCGAAGCTTGTCGGGCAAAACCAAAACCGTCAGATCCGATTGTTGTATTAGCGTGAATAATGCAATTAGCACCCATTTTGGTATTTCGACCGATGAACACATGCCCATGGAGAATAGTGCCATCTCCGATGATAGTTCCTTCTTCAATAATACAGTGGCTTCCGATTCGGCAGTTGTTCCCGATAATACAATTTCTTCCGATAACCGCGAAAGGTTCAACGGCCACACTTTTTCCTAGTTTGGCCGTCGGGTCCACGAAAGTCGGGAATTTAGAATCTGAAAAATTCTGTACTGGCTTATCAAACAAGGGAAAAAGGGCCGCGAAAGTTTGGGGAAGGTCCTTGTAAACAAGAATTGTATCTTTCCCATTGTCGGAAACATGCTTCTGAAGCGAGGTCGGAATACACAGGGCGCCAAAACCTTTGGCCTTAGCCGTGTCGAAAAGTGCTTTTTCGGAAGCAAAAACCAAAGCGGTTGCGTGAGATTTATCCGGCGGAACGATTTCCGTTATGATCGCATCATTGCTTCCTTGCAAAAGGGTCAGTCCTTGGGGCAAGGTCTGAAGTAACTTTTGAACTGTTAATTGGGCGGATGGGGTAGTTACAGACATAAACCTCTAATGCTATGCAAGAAGTTAAAATTTTGGCTCTGCATACACCTTATTGTATAACCGTAGGGGAATCCGTCCACAACATAAGGAGAATGACATCGATGGCAAAAACCAAAGCCTCGAAACCGTCTTCTAAAGTGCCTGCAAAAGCGGCAAAGAAGGACTCGAAAACTACCACTGCGAAAGCAGCAACCAAGAGTACGGCCAAAGCTGTAGCCAAACCTGCGGCAAAACCCGCAGCCAAAGCAACGGCAAAAGCAGCGGCTCCGGCAAAGGCAGCAAAGCCAGTAGCTACTGTGAAAGCAGCAGAGAAAACTAAGACTCCTGAAGTTGTGAAGACTGTCGTGGAAAAATTGGAAAAGGCGGCCGCAGTTGTAAAAGCTGCCTTAGCGCCAAAGGAAGCAAAGGTTCCGAAAGAGCCTAAGCCTCCGAAGGAACCAAAACCTCCGAAGCCACCGAAGCCTCCAAAAATAGTTAAAGAGCAAACTCCGGAACAAAAAATTAAAAGCGCTAAAGCTGAAAAAGCAAAAGCCGCAAAAGCAGATCGGGCAGCGGCGCAGGCGGCAGTTCAAAAATCTGCTTTAGCCATGGATATTAAATTTGATGGTGATATGTCCGAAGACCAGAAAAAATGGTTCGAGATGTATAAGAAACATCGTCACGAAGAAGCCCAGACCTACAGCATGAAGGAAACTTTCGTTAGTGCAAAACCACTGGAACATAAAATTTTGGGGTGGGGTTGGGTTGTCAGTGTCGAAAATGACCGTCTAGAAGTTCTTTTCAAAGATGGCAAACGAATGTTAATCAGTAATTATAAGTCGTAGGAGCTCGAGCACAGATGGCGAAAGATGATTTAGTACAGGTCGAAGGCAAAGTTATTGATGCTAAAGCCGCAGGCCTTTACAAAGTGAAATTAGAAAACAATATCGAAATCACCGCCAAGCTTTGCGGAAAAATGCGGAGCTTTAATATCCGCGTGGTCGTCGGAGACCGCGTGACCGTAGGGGTATCACCGTACGATCCCACTCACGGCCTAATCATGTTCCGTCACAAGTAGTCTCAACTCGGAGTCATCCCATGGACCAACAATTCTTCGCTTATCTTAATCGCATTCAACCTGGCATTTCCGCAAAGTCCGCAGCCGCAGTCATCGAACTTCATCAAGACGGCGGAACAGTTCCATTCATCGCCCGATACCGAAAAGAAAAAACGGGAAATTTAGATGAAGTTCAAATTCGCGATGTAATCGAAGGCTTTGATGCCTACAACGAAATAGTTAAACGAAAAGTTTTTTTAAATAAAGAAATTTCCGAACAAGGAAATTTAACCGAAGAAATTAAAAAACGTATCGAGCTTGCTTGGGACCTGGGCGAGTTAGAAGAAATTTATCGTCCATTCAAAAAGAAAAAGAAAACCAAAGCCACAATCGCCCGCGATGCAGGGTTAGAGCCATTGGCAACGTGGATTTGGGATATGGGTAAAGGTACCGTTAAAGACGATACCACTATGGAAATGAAAGCTAAGAATTTCATTAATCCTGAGCACAAAATTCAAACTTACGCTGACGCCCTAAAAGGTGCTCAAGATATTATCGTGGAAAAAATTGCGAATGATGTTGAGTTGCGCGCGATGGTTCAAAAAAATTATTTGGAAAGTGGAAAAATTATTTCCAAAGCTTCCAAAGGTTACAAACCGCATTCCAAGTACGAAATGTACAAAGAGTTCGAAGAAACAGTTAAAAGTTTGATGGAAACAAAATCTTCCCACCGTTACTTGGCAATGCGCCGGGGATGGCAAGAAGAAGAGTTATCCGTTGATGTTAAAGGTGACGACGAAAATTTATTAAAAAGCTACACGCGGTTTGCGACGAACAACACGGACACGCCAGTTGGAACATATTTAGCGAATGCAGCTAAATTGGCACTGACGGTTTACGTAGTTCCTTCAGTGACAAACGAAGTACACCGCCTATTAAAAGAACAAGCAGATCACGATTCAATCAAAGTTTTCGCCGAAAATGTTCGCCGGCTGTTACTTGCATCACCTTACGGCGCACGTTGTGTTCTTGGAGTAGATCCCGGAGTTCGCACAGGTTGTAAGATTGCACTTGTAGATCGCGGTGGAAATTTTATTTCTCACACGGTTTTACACGTGATGGGCGAAGGTGCCGAAGCGAAAGCCAAGGCCCTATTAGGTGAAGTTGTAAAACAAATTAAAATCGATGCGGTAGCGGTAGGAAACGGGACTGCCGGACGGCAAGCAGAAATATTCATTCGTAAAATCCTGAAAGATTTGGGCGCCGAGATTCCAGTTATCATGGTGAACGAAGCGGGTGCTTCGGTTTACTCGGCATCCGAAATCGCGCGAACTGAATTTCCGGATTTGGATTTAACAGTGAAAGGCGCAATTTCGATTGCCCGTCGATTACAAGATCCACTGGCGGAACTGGTAAAAGTAGATCCGAAATCAATCGGTGTTGGTCAGTATCAACACGACGTCAATCAAACGGCGTTGAAAAAATCATTGGAAGCGGTGGTTGAGTCTTGCGTGAATAACGTAGGCGTTGATTTAAATACTGC
>JAZKJI010000204.1:15391-19449 GCA_040384405.1 Bdellovibrionota bacterium | reverse complement strand
AAAGAAAAACTAAAGGCTTATTCCAAGAGAGGGACGAGTTACTAAAAGTCCCAAAATTTTCTCCGAAAGTTTTCGAGCAAGCGGCGGGTTTCTTAAGAGTACCGCAAAGTAAAGTCGTCCTAGATAAAACCGGAATCCATCCCGAGCGCTACAAAGCGGTTCGCGATATGGCTCAAGATTTAGGTGTACCTATTTCTGATTTAATCGGCGAGGGCGCGAAAAAATTATTAGACCAAAGAACAAAATGGGCCAGCCTTGTTGGCGAATTTACATTTGATGATATCGTCAAAGAATTAGAAAAGCCGGGACGAGATCCCCGTGATCCATTTAAAATTTTCCAATTCCGCGATGATATTTTCGAAGTAAAAGATTTAAAAGAAGGAATGATTTGCCCAGGAATCGTAACCAACGTTACAAACTTTGGTGCCTTCGTAGATATCGGCGTTCACCAAGATGGATTAGTTCATATCTCTGAACTTTCTCACAAGTTCGTCGATGATCCTCGTAAGGTTGTGAACTCTGGCGACTCCGTTACGGTAAAAGTAATGAAAGTCGACATGGATAAAAATCAAATTTCATTATCAATGAAAATGGATGGCGCACCTGCAGTTGCAGAAAAGCGTGAACGGCCTGCTCGCAAAGAGGGCGCTGCGAAACCGAAAGCAGCAAAACCAGTTGCGCCAGCGGGACCGAAGAGACCACCACCATTACCAGACAGCCAACGTCCACCAGAAGAAAGACCGGCAAGAGCAGCTTCGCAAAGAAGTGGACCACCTCCACGTCCCGATTCTGCACGTCAAGCACCAGATCCGAATCGTCCACGCCCACAACCGGGACCAGCCCGTGGTGGTGGCGGCAATGATCGCGGTGGCGGTTCGCGACCAGCACCAGGTGGTGGCCAACCATTCAACAATCCATTTGCAGCTTTACTTACAAATAACCAAAAAAAATAGGAGATTAACCCATGGCAAAACTAAAAAGAAACAAGAGCGTGAAACACCACGCAAAACGCATCAAAAAGAAAAAGAAAATGATCAGAGCAAAAAAGAAAAAGTAGAGCTGTAACTGCGACGGCGACTGCAACTGCAACTGCAACTGCAGCGGTCACAGTAACAGTTTCGGTTTACAGTTTTCAGTTTTCAGTTTGCTCAGTACTACGAATAAAAGAATTATCTAAAGGCAGAGTGATTACACTCTGTCTTTTTTTTTCGTTTTTGTCGGTTGTGTTTCTAGATTCACTACAAATGACGATTTTGCTCAACGACCAGCTGACTGCGTTGTCGGCAGCTCCTTTTCTCTCCAACGTGGAGGTACCACGCCTCCGCGAAAAGGAGCAACCTCCGCCTTGCATCTGGCCCTTGATCAAAAGTCGATTGGTCGCCCCAGGAGGGGAAAGAGGGGAGGGTTCGCATCGCTTCGCTTGCTTTGAAAAAAGGGGCAAGTACGCTTCGCCGAATGTCATTAATTTGTTCCTGTCGTTGATTCTGAACTTGTTGCCGAAGTTGAAAATGAAACTGTTGTTGAACCTGCGCTAAAAACCAAAACCAAAAACTAGACTAAAACAAATGCTAATGCCGATGCTAATGGCGCCAACTGTACTGGAACAGATACCCGGTTACAGGCACCGGCACTGAGTTTGTAGTTTTTGGTTTGTGGTTTATCCGTTGCGAATAATCTGCGAAGCAATTTCTTCGAAGCCCGATCCGCCCTCACTATCAGAAACAAAAACCGGCGGCCTCGAAAGCTCAGAAATAAAATGCCGAATATTAGCAACCCCAAAACTGAAAGGAAAATGGGAAAACATCGGTTCATCATTAGGCGAATCCCCAACAAAAGCGCATTGCTTTAAAATTTCAGAATCACTCAACCCAAATTCGTTTTTCAATAACAGTAAAGAGGTAGAAAGTTTATCGCACTTCCCAAACCATCCATTAACGTGAATCGAGCTAACCTTGGCGGTAGCCCCGTGCTTCTGAAATACAGAAACAATCTTTTTAACGTCTGCAGCGGGAAGTGCCGGAACATCCTCACAAAAATCAATGGCAAGATCGTTAATGCGGCAAAATTGGTCAGAGGCTACGGCGGTTCCGGGAATTTGGGCTAGTATTTCGTCTCTGATGGCATTTAATTTAGTTTCATTACTTTCTCGTTCTGCCAGATCGATGGCAAAAGTTCGCAGCATCTTTTTATTCTTGTAGCGAAAATAAAATGCGCCGTTTTCTCCGACAATACCTTCGACGGGCCAAAGCCTTGCTATCATTTCGCACCAGCCTGCAGGGCGCCCAGTAATCGGAATGACATGGACTCCATGGTCTTTTAAGTGCCACAATGCTTGATAGGCCCCGGCCGGCAATTTGCCATCCAGGGTTAGAGTGTCGTCAATGTCTGTAAGGACAAAACGGATTTTGTCTTTGAATTCGCGGAAAGACTTCATGAATTAATCATGAAGCCAGAGGAAGCGAGTCGTCAAAGTCTAAGTCTGGGCAGTTTCAACTTGCGCCATTGATCCTCAAGGCTCATGTTTTTCATAGAGGGTAACAACAAGTGTCTAAAAAAACCGGCATCAAGTTAGTTGTGGTGGAATCACCAACAAAAGCAAAAACGATCCGTAAATTCCTTGGCAAAGAATATATCGTTGAATCTTGCATGGGTCATATCCGTGATTTACCTAAATCCGCTAAAGATATTCCTGAAAAATATAAAAAAGAAAAATGGGCTCAGTTGGGCGTCAACGTCGATAAAAATTTCGAGCCCCTTTATTGCGTTCCCAAAGATAAAACCAAAGTCGTTAAAAACCTTAAAGACAGTTTATCTGATGCGGATGAATTATACCTGGCGACGGACGAAGATAGAGAAGGGGAGAGTATCAGCTGGCACTTAGTTGAAGTGCTAAAACCCAATGTCCCTATCAAGCGAATGGTCTTTAACGAAATCACTAAAGAAGCGATCCTTAAAGCATTAAAAGATACCCGCGAAATCGATATGAATTTGGTCAAGGCCCAAGAAGCCCGCCGTATCCTTGATCGATTGGTTGGTTATACAATATCTCCTTTGATCTGGAAAAAAATTGCTTACGGATTATCTGCTGGCCGGGTTCAGTCGGTGGCGGTTCGATTAATCGTTGAGCGGGAATTAGAACGCGTCCGTTTTAAGAAATCCAGTTACTGGGGTGTGGAAGCAACCCTGGATAAATCGGGACAAAAATTTAAATCCCGTTTGGTTGAACTTCAGGGTCAGCGACTGGCCCAAGGTAAGGATTTCGACTCTGAAACCGGGCAATTAGCCACAAAAGATAAAGTGATTCTTTTGGACGAGAAACGTTCAAAAGATGTGGTTTCTAAACTTCAAGGTTCAAAACCCGTTGTTGAATCCATCGATGAAAAAACGATTCATCGAAAGCCCGCTCCACCATTTATTACTTCTACTCTGCAACAGGAATCGAATCGTAAATTGGGCTTAAGCTCTCGCGAAACGATGCAAGTTGCCCAGAAATTGTACGAACAAGGTTTTATCACTTACATGAGAACAGATTCCACGTTTCTTTCCCAAGAAGCATTGGAAGCATCTCGTTCGGCAATCAAAGAAAAATACGGGAAAGATTATCTTCCGGATGTGGTTCGCAGCTATGAAGGTAAAAAATCAAAAGGTGCGCAGGAAGCCCATGAAGCAATTCGTCCTGCCGGGAACCGGTTTCAAGATCCTATGAAACGGGCTTAAGTGGTTTGCAATTTAAACTTTATGAAATGATTTGGATGCGGACGATTGCCAGCCAAATGGTGGACTCAGAACAGAAACAAGTTTCCGTTCGGTTTTCCCACGGCGATGCGGTTCTATCAGCATCCGGTCAAACGATTGTATTTCCGGGTTTCCTTCGCGCCTATGTCGAGGGCAGTGATGATCCGGAAGCAGAATTATCAGAGCGCGAATCATTATTACCGCCGATGAAAAAAGGCGAAACGATCGCGTGCCCTGAAGCACTTCCTACATTCCACGAAACTAAACCACCGGCTCGGTATACAGAGGCAAGTTTAGTTAAGAAAATGGAAGAGCTTGGTATT
>JAZKJI010000204.1:0-15368 GCA_040384405.1 Bdellovibrionota bacterium | reverse complement strand
ATCGGAACAATTATCGATCGTGGGTACGTACGTAAAAATGGAACTGCTTTGATTCCAACATTTACGGCAATGGTAGTTTCCAACTTGTTGAGTAAACATTTACCAGAATACGTGGATCTGGGGTTTACCTCTGAAATGGAATTGTCTTTGGATAAAGTTGCCGAAGGTGATTTGGATTCCGAAAAATATTTAAAACAAATTTATTTCGGTCCAAAGGGTTTACAAACGCAAGTTGCGGCTCAAGACAAAAATATTAATCCGGATGAAGCACGATCAATTCATCTTCAGGGATTAGATGGATTCAAATTTCACGTTGGCCGTTACGGCGCATATCTTACTACCAAAAAAGATGGTGAAGATGTTAGTGCTTCGTTACCAGATGCGGAAGCGCCCGCAGATATCACGGCAGATCGTGCGATGGAACTTATCGATCAAAAAATTAATGGTGCCGACAGTATCGGAAAAGATCCTGTATCGGGACAAGCAATTTATATTCTTAATGGACGATATGGTCCTTACGTTCAATTAGGTGAAGTGACTCCGGAACACGATAAACCAAAACGTGCATCACTTCCCCCGGGCACTACACTAGATCAAGTGACGATGGATAAAGCGTTGTTTTTACTTTCCCTACCTCGCTTACTGGGAAAACATCCTGATACGGGCATCGATATTAAACTGGGACTTGGTCGCTTCGGCCCGTTTATTCAAATCGAAAAAGAATACCGTTCAGTTCCGCGATCGATGAACTTTTTTGAAGTTAATTTGGCGCAAGCTCTAGAGTTAATTAAAATTCCAAAGAAAAGCCGTCGCGGTTCTTCTCCATTAAAAGTTATCGGTAAACATCCGGCAACGGGTGAAGAAGTTCAATTGATGGATGGACCTTACGGCCTTTACATTAAGCACGCAAAAACCAATGCGTCTTTGGCGCAAGGTCAGACGGCTGAATCATTAACTTTGGAACAAGCAGTAGAATTACTGAAAAACAAAGAAGATATTTCTCCGACGAAACCAACTAAAGTTGCAAAAGCCAAAGCACCGAAAAAAACTGTCCCTAAAAAAGCGGCAGTGAAAAAAACGGCGCCTCCAATGGTAGTACCGGCAGCGATCATCGCTAAGGGAAAACCAGCAGCAACCAAGATCCGTAAAAAGGCATAATCCAACATTCTAGGGCTGACACCCGTATAACAAGTAGCCAGCATTTCGCTGGCTTTGTCTTATATATATGCCGGGTTTTCATGAAATCCTTAACTGCGTGGCGGTCCTTAAGTCTTCAAAGTCTTTAAAATGCCCCGGGAATCTCTGTTTTTTAATGCCTCTTCTCAATTGCATCTAATAGCTTTGAGAAATCCCCTGGCACTTTTATTGGATTTAAAGACGTCGGAGGTCCCGATGAAGAAGAGACTTGTATCATTATTAGCCATTGCCCCGGTCCTATTAGCTGCATCGACAACGACAGCTTCACCAATAGAAAATTTCATCAACCGGCTTAACCGATGCCAAGGGCAAGGTAATTTGCTTCAAAATACAGTTTCTAACATAGCAAGATCTACTGGTTACAATATCGGTTTTGATTACAGCGTTGCCGACGTAATTCCCGGTGCTAAAGTGCGCGCACGATGGGGTAAAATCATCGACCGCGTTGCCGAGAGTGAAGTTTACTTTCGTAAGGATTCTTACCTTGGTCAAATCGGTTTCGAGTTTGATATTTTATCGACCGGTCTTGGTGAAAATTCTTTCGCGGCATTAAATATCGATACTAAAGTTCCGGTTACTTTAGAGTACAATCGCTTTTCAAAAAATATCTGCGAACTGACGCAAGTAAAACGCAAAAAATTAACGGAGCTGCCATTTGATACCGAGCGCGCAATGGCGATGCAAACTTCCGAATATTTTAAATTTGAAGCAAGTAATGAATTGGGTCTATCTACGGAGGCACTTAATTTCTTTACGGCAGAAAGTGTCCTTGGGCTTGGTGTAGAGGCCGGCGCTAAAATGGTTTTATCTTATCAAATTCACGTTATTAAAACTTCTCCGACTTCGGTTAAGTTACGTCTTCTGGGATTACGGCTTCCGGAACTTTATTTTGAGGGAAAAATCGGAGTAATGAGCCCAATTAAATTTACTGACGTGAAAATTATCGATAAACGTTTAACAAAACTTGCTAACCTTGAACTTGTTAACATTGGTTTCACGGTAACGCCTAAGCAGGCTTCAGAAAAAGCTGACTTGATCGAATTTAACTTGGATTTAACTAAGCCAACGGTTGCAACTGCTTATAATAACCTGATGATAGGTTTTGTTAACATGGCAAAGATCACGACTTTGGAAAAAGCTCGAATCTTAAATCCGTTCCGCGCATTTAAACAATTTCAAGAAATCAGCGAATCGATTTCTAAAGACATGCAGTTATTAGCGTTAACTCATGCAGATGGAATTCAAAAAGAAACAGAAGTAGATACCGAATCTCGTAAGCGTACTCGTCGTTCAGCAGTTGGTTATATCGTAGGTAACTGGCGCACGATGAAGGGTATTACTTCTACTGACCTTGTTGATACTGACGAAGACAATGGAAAAGAATACTTCCGTGTTACTAACTTCCGTCAAACCCAAGAGCAAAAACTTTTGTTCAACATCTCTCGCTCTCGGCAAGAAAAAAGCATCGACGTTGTTTATAACTCGACTATTACCAAAGACGATTTCACACTCGACCAAATAGTATTAACGGTTGAAGCAGTTGATAAACGTTTAGGAAAAGGTGAATTGCAATCTTTCCTAACTCAAATGCGCAGAAACGTACGTCCTTCGTTCTATTCTTTAGCCGAAGAAAGAATCATTCAAGACTGGTTTGGTGGCAACGAAACCGAACTTAATCAACGAAGCTTGTTATCCCGTATGGGCTTTAATCGCGACGTTTATAAACATGCTAATCTTTACTTCCAAGTTATTATTAGCGGCGAAGCTTTAAAGCATGTAAAACGATTCGCGAGTCCTGCTGAAGCTAAAGCACACATCATTGCTTTCTTAAGAGAATTAAAATCAAGTGGAGTAGGAGTTTCCAACGCTCATTTATCCAGTGACCCTTCTAACTTGGAAAGTCCAACCGAGGTAAATGAGCTTTCCCAGAAACTTTACTCGATGTTAGATACTTCGTTGACGGATATTCAACGTGACGAAGCTTTGAAGTCATTGAACAATAATTCGATCTTTATGAAAGTCGGCCCAGGACTATTACAAAGTTTATTAGCTCATCTTTCAGATGACCAAATCAAAGCATTGGTTGGTTACCAAGTTGTATTGCGAAGTCCGCACTTAGCAGAGCCAATCAAGATCAAGTGGGAAAATGCACTGACGGCACCAGATGATATTGCAACTCGAATGATCGAAATCCGCGCCTATACGGATCGCAATGGACAAGACATGGAAATTTTTGCATCAAGTCTAATGAAGTAGTAAATAAAGGGCCCTTATAATAGGGCCCTTATTCGATCGAGAACTTAAGTCGGATAAATCCAAATCATAAATTCGGCCTTTTCTGCAGGAACTTTTTTTACCACTTCGTTTGCGGGACCTTCGATGACAGCTTCTGTCGGCAGAGTTAAATCACAACCAATTAAAATTTTTCTTTGGCCCAAATGTTCTGACATTTCTGTTAACATTTTTTTTAATCTGTAGGGTGTGTCCATCAGGACGATTGCTTCTTTTATCTTAGCAATTCTTTGCCATTCCCGTTGACGCTTTTCTGTTTCTTGCGGAAGAAATCCTACAAAGTAAAATGTGCCCATTCTTTCGCTGAGTAATGAAATCAATAGAGCGATGCTTGAGGGGCCCGGTAAAGACTTTATTTCTATACCGTTTTTCCGGCATAGTTTTATCAGATTATATCCAGGATCGTGGAAGCCCGGAGTACCGCAATCACTGACCAGTACGGCTTCTTGGGTTTTACAAATATTCATTAATCTTTCTACATCTTCAGGTTCAGTATGTTCGTTTAATAATTCAAACTTCTTTCCCGTAATGTCGTGAAATTTTAAAATGGTTGAGGCTTCTTTGGTAGATTCACAAATAATGATCGGGCAAATTTTCAAGATTTCCAGTGCTCGAACTGTGATGTCGTAGGGGTTACCTAGGGGAGTTGCGACGATATTTAACATAATTGTTGTCCCGAATTATTCTTTAACTTCATTTTTTATCTTTCCAATCAAAATGTTGGACTGTCGGTAAGTTAGTAGGGGCCTCGGCTTTGCCAGAATGGGTACTGTCGAAGAACACGATGTTTACCCACGGAAGCGTTGCGCGTACTTGATGGATGATCGTCGGTTCATTCTCGAAAAACCAAACGCTTTCATAATTTTTTGCATTCAGGTTTTTAAACCAACCTTCTTTATATTCTACATCATCCATCGATCGATGGGGCTTCAGCACAAGCTCGGCACGTTCACCTAAGGGGAAACCCCATTTTTTTAGTATACGTGCCGAGCCTTCGCCCATTCGTTCGACATCGCGACCGGTAAGATATGCTATGTCGGCACCATCGCGGTGAAGCTCGGTCACAAATTCGACCGCACCTTCGGCGACGTGATCGTATTCTAAATAATCGTTAGAGAAAAAATGTTTGCGCCAAAACTCTCGAACCGATTCGATAAACTCTTCGGAAACTTCAGCAATTCCAGTTCTTAAAATTGCTTTTTTAATTCCCCAGTCTTTCTTCTCGGCCTTTATGTCTTTAAAAAATTTCGTGTACTCGGGAAATTTCTCGTGATGGTGAGGCTGCTCGTAATAATGATCTAAGATTTTTTGTAAGCGGGGACTTACATCAAACAATGTCGAGTCTAAATCAAAGACAACCAAGGTTTTTAATCCTTGCAGTGAATTGCCTTTAACTTTTGATACCATTTGTTTTAGTACTTCATCCGAGTGGCTCATTTGGTCGTCATTTTGTTGCAAGTTTGCGAAAACTCCAAGGGTTTTTAAACACCCATGAAGAAGGTAAGTCCCCAATTTCCCACACATTTCTTAAATGAGTCAGTTTTGGGAAGGCCTAAATTTGCCTTTATAATCAGCAACTTACGCCGTTGGGCGAAAAATAAGTTAGATTTTTTGTCTAACTTTTTCGTATCAACACTTAGTCATGCTTGCCGATAAGTCTAGGGTAGGAGTGTATATGAAATCTCAGAATCAGTACTATGTTTCAAAGAATGGCGAGCCTAAAGGGCCGTATACATTGGATCAGGTTTATCAAAAGGTTTCCAATCAAGAGCACAGCTGGATTGATTACGTTTATGACGACACTTCTGCGCAATGGGTACTGATGATTGAACACCCAGTATTAAACAAAAAGTATAATGAAATGAATGCGATGCCGAAGCCACCGCCTCCACAAGTGAAGGAAGCCCCTACGGCAGGCGATAACTATAAAGACAAAGAATGGTATGTCTTAAAAGAAGGAAAGAACTACGGTCCTTTCAGTCAAATTGATTTAATTCAAATGCTTCAAACTAAAACTCTTTTTGAATTTGATTATGTATGGAACCAAAAATTTAATTCTTGGAGAACCGTCGCTGAAGTTCCAGAATTTGCTCCAAGCAATATCAAGGCACTAAAAGATTCAGGCCATCATGATATCAACGAAGTTTTCTTTCGCCGTCGTCATGCTCGTGCGAACTACGGTTGCAGCCTGATTGTTCATAATAACAAACTTGTTTTTAAAGGCCGTAGTTTGGAAATCAGTCAAGGCGGAGCTGGAATCGTCATCGATGAAGTCGATTTCGTTCCTGGTCAAACATTGTATTTACATTTTAAACCGAGTGATGGAGTTCCTGCTTTCAACGCAATTTGTTCAGTTGTAAGTAAGAAAACTATTAAATCGAAGAACGGAAATCAATATATGTACGGAGTGAAATTCACTTCAGTACCAAATGTTGTTAAAGAAAAAATCAAAGAATATACAGAACAAAAAAAGGCTTCATAATATGCGTTTACTACTAGCCCTAACTTTATTGGCATCATTAGGCTGTTCCAAAGGACAAAACTTTGGAATCGGCGCAACTCAAAACCAATACGCAGCAAGCGTTTTAAGAAACAATAAAGTCGACATCCTATGGGTGGTAGACGAATCACAAAGTATGACGACTCGTAAGTCGACGTTAACGGCGCAAATTCCGGCTTTATTGGATGGCTTTGATCAAATGCGAATGGATTACCATCTTGCCGTTACGACAATGTCATTGTCAGGTACTAATCCAACGGGTGGAAAGTTCATTGGTACACCGAAATATTTAACAAATTCTAGTGCCAATGTTCGTGGTGAAATTGCTGATCGTATCCTAATGGATAAAGTTGGAAGCTCTGCCGAACGCGCAATGGACAGCGTAAAGAAAGTTCTTTCGCCATCTTATTTAGCGGGCGAGGGTGCCGGATTTTTGCGTCCTGATTCAATTCTAGTAATCGTTGTTGTTAGTGATGAAGACGACACTACTGCCAGTGTTACTGATATGAAAAACTTTTTTAACGGTATCCGGCCTAAAAGTTCTAATGGCGAGCAAAATTGGTTCTTGAATTATATTGGTTCAATTCCAGGTGGAACTCCGATTTGTTATGCTAACGAAGCTCTGGGCACAGTGGTATTCGGTTATAAATATATCGATTTGGCTGATTACTCTGGTGGAATTTCGGCAAACGTTTGTGATACGTCATTGGCATTAGCAGTTTCCAATATTCGCTCTCGAATTATCCAGATTTTAACGGATTATCCACTTCGTCAGATTCCAAAAATCGACACTATTTCTGTTTCAGTTAATGGAGTGAAAATTCCAAACAACTCGACGAATGGTTGGACTTATGTGCCAGCAACAAACGTTGTTCGGTTTCATGGTTCTTCAATTCCTGCCGCAGATGCACGGGTAGAAGTAAACTTCACTCCTGCCAGCGCCAGCTGATGATAGTGGCCCTTTAGATCCATCAATTCAGAATGGGTTCCTCGCTCGATTACATTACCGTGATCGAGCACTAAAATCTGATTGCACTTCTGAACCGTCGAGAGCCGGTGAGCAATAATAATACACATTTTTTCCTGCATGATTAATTCAGTCGCGGTCTGAATAAGATCTTCCGTTGCTGAATCGATTTGAGCGGTCGCTTCATCAAGAATGATGACATCAGGATTGCTGACTAAAACGCGCAGGAACGCCAACACTTGTTTCTCGCCTGCAGAAAGGTTTGCACCCTTTTCTTCTGAGACAAAGTCCAAGGACCGGCCTGTGCGCTGTAAATACTTTGTATAATGAATTAGATCACAAGCTTGCTGAACTTGTTCCCTGGTAATTGAATCATCGAACAAAGTAATATTCTGAAGTAAGGATCCTTTAAAAATAAATGGGTCCTGCTGAACAACACCGATCCGCGCACGGATACTTTCCTTGGAATAATTTTCCATAGGATTACCGTTGATAAAAAGTGTGTTGGACGGCGCTTCGTAAAATCGCTGAAGTAAAGAAATAACTGTGGTCTTACCACTGCCAGTTCTTCCGACCAATGCTACAGACGTGCGTGGGGTAACTACCAAATTAAAATTAGTAAGTACTTTAGGTAAATGAGGCTGGTATTGAAAAGTAACGTTTTTAAATTCAATTTTTTCAACTGCGCCCATTAACTTTTCAGTTCCAGCAGTTTTTTCATCCATTTTTTCATCCAGCAATCCAAAAACTCTTTCGCCGCTGGTAAGCGAGTTTTGAAACATTTGGTATTTATCTAAAACCTCGCGGATGGGACCTACGATATCTTGGGCGTGCAAAATAAATGCGACCATGCTTCCGACGGCTAGATTATCAATTAATGATTCGCGTCCCGCAAAATACAACGCTGCCCCAATGACAAAGGCATTCAATAAATTAAGTGTCGGCTGCATAAGGGCTGAGGTTCTGATCGAGCGAATGTTTTGCTTTCGAAAATCTTCCGAATGATTAAAAAAGCCTTTCATAACTTTAGGCTCTTGATGATAAAGCTGAACAACTTTTATTCCTGATAAGGTTTCTGCCACATAGGAATTAAGTTCGGATAGTTTCTTCTTTTGTTCTCTTAAAATTACTTTTATTTTTTGGCTGACCACGTAGGAAAGCCAAACGAATAATGGAGTGGATAAAACCGTTAGTAACGTCAGTTTCGGCGAAATTAAAATCATCGCGACTATGATTGATATCAATATTGCCACTTGAGTAAAAAGTGTCACCACACCTTCGCTGAAAACTTCGCCCAGTGTTCCGGTATCATTAGTCATACGAGTCACTAATCGACCTACCGGCGTTTTGTTATAATATTCGATGGGAAGACTTTGAACATGGTGAAATAGGTCTTGCCGCAAATGATAAAGGGTTCGGTTACCCAGAACCTGAAAGAAAAATTTATAGCTAAAGCTTAACGCCATTTTTACTAGCTCTAGCACCAAATAAGCCGTGGCGACTTGATAAAGTACCTGCGGATTGTTTGCTTTAAATCCGTGATCAACGGCATAGCCAATTAAAAACGGAAGTGTTCGGGAAACAAATGCCAGAAGAAATACCAATAACAAAACAAAGAAAAATAAAAGGCGATGACGGCGAATATATGGCCACAACTTCATGAACAGAGCTTTATAATTCAGACCCTTATTTACATTATCTTCAGAGATAAAGTTATGAGCCATGATGCATCTCTTGAAGTTGTAAGAAGGATTTAAAAGTTGGACTTTCCTCGAATGCTTTTGCAAACGAACCGAAATACTCGGACTGTCCTTCTTTTAAAACCAGAAGTTTATCCATCTTCATTAAGCTGGAAAGTCGATGTGATACGACCACAATTGTTCTTTGATGATCTAAAAACAAAGACTTCTCTAGGTAATTTTCTGTTTTAGTGTCGATTGCACTTAAATTATCGTCGAACAATAATAATTCAAAAGGGGAAGCTAGAGCCCTGGCAATTGTTAGCCGTTGTTTCTGGCCACCTGAAATATTGACGCCCTTTTCACCCAATTGGGTGCGGTGTTGGTGGGGAAGTTCTGCAACTTCCAAATCCATTTGCACACTTTCCAAAGTGCTGGCCAAAAAGTCATCTGACGGAGCAGGGTTGGCAAACAAAACATTATCCGCCACTGACTGGCTAAACAAAAACGGATCTTGGGGGATTAACTTTATACAGTTACGTAAACTTCGTAAAGTATACTCGGCGATAGGTCTGTCATTAATTAGAATCTCACCTAGTTGGGGTTCGTAGAGTCTAACCATTAATTGAAGCAGAGTTGTTTTACCGCTGCCGATTCCTCCGATGACTCCCAGTTTCTGACCTTTTTCCAAGCGAAAAGAAAGATCATGTAATGCTTCTTGATCATTGAATGGATAGGAAAATGAAACATTCCTCAACTCAAAAGATTTTATTTCAGTTAACTCGATAGTTCCTTCATCTTTGATATCAGGCGACCACTTTAAAATTTCTTTAATCCGGTCAAAGGAAGCAAAGCCCTTTTGAAAATAAGAAATACCAAAGCCAAAAGCTGAAACCGGCCAAATCATTTTCTGAATGTATCTTTGGAAGATAACGAAAGTACCAATGGTAACTGCACCGGAAAGAACATCATCAACCGAAATAAACAGCAGTACCACGCTTCCAAACGCAATTCCTAATTCCATGACGGGGCCGAACATCGAATCAATTAGCGCAACTTTGTTACAAGTTTTTTCAAATTGTTTGCTTTGTGCCGAGTATTGTTCCGAACGTAAATTTTCTTTGGTAAAACTTTTGATAACTCTTACGCCAGCAACATTTTCTTGGGTAAACGCCGTTAACTTGGCAAATTCATGCTGTTGGGTTTTGTAATTCTGATGAATGGCACGCATGACTTTCCAAATCAGAAATGGCAGCAATGGAAATAGAATTAGTGTTTTCCACGTCCATTCTGGATTTATAGAAATCATGATCGGTAAGACGAACGAAATAATAATTACACCGTCTGCAATAATTAAAAAGCCAGGTCCAATTGCCTGTCTGAAAGATTGGACGTCATTCGTAATCAGACTCATCAATTCGCCGACGGGATTTTTTTGGAAAAACTTTTGGGACATTCCCATTAAGTGCCGGAAAATTGTTTGGCGGATATCCTCCATTGCCGTCGTATGAAACTCGCCAAAATATTTACGCCAGTTGTATCGAGTGAAGGCCAAAAGCATCAGTACGACTAAAAATAAAAAACATACGCGCGAAAGTTCGGAAAGTGCTGCTTTCTTTTCAATTAAATCCAAACCTTCCCGCAGTAACAATGGCCAGTAGGCATCGATTCCGTTGGTAGCAAGTAAATAGGTCATCCCAATTATCGCGGGACGCGGATACTTGCGTAGGTAGTGCAAAAAAGGATGGCGTAATAGAAATTCCATTGAGAAACGAGTATAGGCACCAAAAAAAAGAAAGGCTAGAGCGGAAAGGAAGGAAAAGCGTGAGGCGCGTCGGGCAAAAAAAAGACCCGCTAACCAAAGCTAGCGGGTCTTAATATTTTTACTGATAAAAAATTATTGTCTCATCAGGCTCTTAATATTTAATCGGCCGCCAGATGTAACTTTACCTTTTAAAGACTCGGTAGGTGCAGCAGAGCTAAGGATAGCTTGCTTAACTTCCTGCCAAGTTTTTTCCGGATGAGCAGACCAGTAGAGGGCAGCGGCACCAGCAACGTGTGGACACGCCATAGAAGTTCCATCCCAAGTAGCTTTGATTCCCATGAAATCAATCACGGTATCAGAATATTTTTGGGATTGGACAACCGTAGAAAATACGGCAACACCCGGAGCTCCGATATCAACTGACTTAGGTCCCCAGTTAGAAAATGCACCTAGGTTTCCGTTAACATCCATTGCCGCAACGGAAATGATATTATCGTGTTCGTAGCTCGATGGATAAGATGGTTTTGGATCTGCATCATTATCGTATCCTACGCCCATGTGACCGTTACCTGCTGCTGCAATAAACAATGCGCCTTTATCTTGAGCGTATTGAACAACTTCACGTAGCGCTTTGTTTTCTTCAGCTTCTGCAGGATCTTCACCTTCAGAGCCCCAAGAATTTGAAAGAATGCGTGCGCCATTATCAACAGCATATTTTACGGCTTTAATTGCATCGGCAGTAGTTCCAGATCCTTTGTCAGAAATGAAACGTAAAGGCATGATCGTTACATTCGGAGCAACTCCGGAAATTCCGATGGCATTTTTACCTTTCGCCGCAACGTTTCCAGCACAATGTGTTCCGTGTCCTGGGTTTCCACCGGATACAACCATCGCCAACATTGAAGCCGCTAAATCATAGGGTTTATTATCATTGGAAACGAAATCCCAGCCGATCACATCGTCAACGTAACCATTTTGGTCATCATCAATATTGTTATTAGGAATTTCTTTCGCATTTCTCCAGATGTTCGCAACTAAGTCCTCGTGAGTGTAATCAACACCAGTGTCGATAACTGCCACGATAGTTTCTGGTTTACCCATCGTGATTGACCAAGCTTCTTTAGCTCCGATATCAATCATTCCCCATTGTTTTGCTTCCAAAGGATCGTTGCCCGCGGCTTGAGCAGGGACAGCAGGAATTGCCGGGTTATCTTTTGCCCGAACTTCTACTAAGTTGGGGTTATTCTGGACAGAGCGGATGAAAGCTTCTCTGCGAATTGGGTCATGAATTTGATAATCTTCAATTAATTTAATCGCGTAGTTAGGTTGTGCGTATTCAACTTCGCGCATTTGACGCAAGACCTGTAAAGCATCTTTTTGTGACGTAATTGTCACTTCAACCCAATTATTAAACAGCGGTTGAACTTTTGCGTTGCCGAATTCGGCCATCGCAGAGGCAAAATTGGCCTGTCCTTCTGCTAATTTCACCAAATAATTTTGTGGTGTAGCGGCTTGGCGGCGGCTTTTTGCAGTTACATTTTGAGCGGCGAAAATAGTCCCAGCAAACACCATGAAACCCGCTACCAGCAAGGCTGACACTTTGTTTTTTGTAGCGCTAATTCCTGTTGTCTGTGATTTTCGAACATTGTTTCTCATTACTTTTCCCTTCCGTGAAGTAAAGATTCAAAACTTTTTTTGTCGTTACCTATTCTAGGAAGCCGCAAGATTTTTAAGCAAATTGTTTCGCACGTATGTGAGCGATCGCGTTGAACTTTTTTCCCAAGTGACATATAGTACTTAGACGTTAAAATCTTATGAAAACGAATTGAGAAAGATCTCTTCTTGAGGAGGCATCATTGGCTCAAGTGCAAAGCAACTCACAAACTAAAAATGCAATCGCAACAGGCATGGGAACCCAAGCCGTTGACGATATGTCGCGATCTTACGCGATGACCACTAAAATTGATGCGATCGTGGCGTGGGGACAAAAAAATTCTTTGTGGCCACTGCCTTACGGAACCGCTTGTTGCGGGATCGAGTTAATGTCGGTGATGGGACCTCGTTACGATTTGGCCCGCTTCGGTGCGGAGGTCGTGCGATTTTCTCCGCGACAATCTGATTTGCTGATCGTTGCTGGAACAATTACTGAAAAAATGGCTCCGGTGTTGGTTCGTATTTACGAACAAATGTTAGAACCAAAATATGTTCTATCCATGGGCGCCTGCGCTTCATCGGGTGGATTTTACCGTGCTTATCACGTGCTCCAAGGTGCGGATAAAGTTATTCCGGTTGATGTTTATGTTCCAGGTTGTCCTCCGACTCCGGAAGCGGTTTTGGACGGAGTCATGACGTTACAAAAAATGATTGGTCAAAATTCACCGCGCCCTTGGCGTGATAATTGGAAAAATCCATATGACAAAAATCGATAGTTTACGGTCCGAGATGGAACGTCATTTCCCCGTTGCCGGATATCAATTCCTGCAGTCGGTGGGCGATGACATTTTAGTAATTCCTAAAACTGATATCATTAGAATTTTACGGTTTCTTCGCGATACCGGAAGGTTTGATTTCCTGATGGATGTTTGCGGGGTTGATTATCCAAACCGTGAAAAAAGATTTGATGTCGTTTACCACTTGTTTTCATCCCGCGACGGTTCGCGATTAAGAATTAAATGTGAACTGGGTATTGGGGAATCCATTGATACTGCGACGACAGTTTGGAAAGCGGCTGATTGGTTCGAACGGGAAGCTTACGACATGTTCGGAATCAGATTCGAAGGCCATCCGAATTTACGAAAAATTTTAACTCATCATCAGTTCGTCGGTCATCCTTTGCGAAAAGACTATGAAGCTGATCATCAACAGCATTGCGATTCCGTTATTCCAATTCATTTTGATAATGACGGTGACGAGCGCGGTGATGTTCTTAATGAAAAGTTTGTTCCAATCAACATTGGTCCATCGCACCCAGCGATGCACGGAACTTTACGGGTAATGGCCGAACTTGATGGTGAAACGGTTGTTCGCGCCAGTTGCGAAATCGGTTTTTTACACCGCTGTTTTGAAAAGATGGCGGAAACTCATCCGTATAACCAAGTTATTCCGTACACGGATCGATTAAATTACTGTTCAGCACCGATGAACAATGTGGGTTATTGCAAAACCGTAGAGAAAATCCTGGGCGTGGAAATTCCTGCACGTGCGCAAGCATTGCGGGTAATTCTTTGCGAACTTTCCCGCGTGATCGATCATATTATTTCCGTGGGAACCGGTGGCGTTGACTTAGGTGCCTTAACGGCGTTCTTCCATTTATTCACTTACCGCGAAAAAGTTTATACTTTGTTTGAAAAACTTTGTGGTTCGCGATTGACGGTGGCGATGACTCGTGTGGGTGGCATGGCTCAAGATGCGCCCGATGGTTGGTTCGATGACGTATTAGCATTCTGTAAAGAGATGCGCGTGGGAGTGGATGAGATTTCCCGCCTAATGCTTGATAACAAAATTTTTATTAAACGGACGCAAGGTGTGGCACCGATCAGCGCTCAGGATGCGATTTCTTGGGGTTATACAGGTCCTCTTTTAAGAGCGTGCGGAGTTAATTTGGATTTACGTAAAGTAAGTCCTTACTATGGCTACGACGGTTTAAAATTTGATATTCCGGTCGGCACTAATGGCGATATTTATGATCGTTACATGGTTCGCATCGAAGAAATGCGCCAATCACTTTCTATCGTAGAACAAGTTTGTAAAAACGTTCCGGGTGGTGATTACACAATTCGCGACAAAGGAATTGTTCTGCCAGAGAAAAAAGATGTTTATGGAAACATCGAAGGATTGATGAATCACTTTATGTTGGTCATTAAAGGACTTCGTCCGCCAGTGGGTGAAACCTACGATGCGACTGAAGCTGCGAACGGTGAGCTTGGATTTTATTTAGTCAGTGATGGAAGTGCTAACCCTTACCGGTTAAAAGTACGTCCACCATGTTTTGCTATCTACCAATCTTTCCCAACGGTAGTTAAAGGTTGGATGTTGGCGGATGCGATCGCAACGGTTGCCAGCATGAATGTCATTGCCGGTGAATTGGATCGCTAGTTTTAATTTTAACTAAGGGTATAAGGGGACTTAATGTTTCAATTATCTTCTGACGGAAAAGCAGCAGTGATGAAAGAACTGGGCCGCTACGAGGCAAAAGACTCGGCGATCATTCCAGCACTGTACATTGCTCAAAAAGAAAATAAAGGTTGGATTAACACGGAAGTGATTCATCACTTGGCCGAAGTAATGTCTATCCCGGTTGCAAAAATCAGCGAAGTTTTTACGTTCTATACAATGTTCAATCAAAAGCCGGTGGGAAAATATCACGTGCAAGTTTGCACCAACATTTCCTGCGCATTAAATGGTTCCCGTGAACTTGCTGATCAAATCTGCAAGGAATTAAAAGTGGGACTTGATCAAGTAACGGCAGACGGGCGCTTTACCGTATCAAGGGTCGAGTGCTTGGGTTCGTGTGGAACTGCCCCAATGATGCAAATCAATGACAATTATTACGAAAATTTAACGCTTGAATCAGCGACAAATATTCTAAGAGGTATGCGCTAATGCAAAGTAAATTACTTTCAGAATTTTATCATCTGGACGAATTTCGTGGCATCAAAGGCTACGAAAAAAACGGCGGTTACGTTCAAGTTAAACGCGCATTACAAATGACTCCGCAGGCGATCATTGACGAAGTTAAAGCTTCAGGACTTCGCGGCCGCGGTGGCGCTGGCTTTCCAACGGGAATGAAATGGGGATTTTTACCAAAG
The DNA here is from genome assembly GCA_040384405.1 of Bdellovibrionota bacterium. Lineage (GTDB taxonomy): Bacteria > Bdellovibrionota > Bdellovibrionia > Bdellovibrionales > Bdellovibrionaceae > JAZKJI01. The sequence goes on along the minus strand of JAZKJI010000204.1, from coordinate 160 downwards.
AATGGCGAGCCCCGATATTTACTTTGCAACGCTGATGAAGGTGAACCGGGAACTTTCAAAGATCGTTTGATGATGGAGCGCGCTCCTCACCAATTAATTGAAGGAATGATTATTTCTGCTTTCGCGGTTGGATCCCATAAAGCTTACATCTACATTCGGG
>JAZKJI010000203.1:8448-18651 GCA_040384405.1 Bdellovibrionota bacterium | reverse complement strand
GAGGGAGTTAACCCTCGATGATTTTGATCTTCGCTTTTTCTTCTAGGGATGTGTAAAAATCCATGTAATGTTTCATAACGTGGGCCGGGTAATCTTTGGGCCAAATGTTTTTTTCAACCGCATTGCTGACGTTTCTTTGACCCATGTTGTATGCAGCCAGATAAAGTTGTGCATGCATATCAAAACGGTCTCTTAAATAACTTAAATAAGCAGCGCCAATTCGAATATTTGTAACGGGATCATACAAGCTTTTTTTGCCCTTCCACTCCATTTCGAATTTCTTCGTAATCCACTTAGCAGTTTCGGGACGAATTTGCATGAGTCCGATTTCACCAACTCCACCAACGATGTCGGGTTGGAAACTGCTTTCACCTTGAATCACAGACATAAGAAATACTGGATCGAACTTATATTTTAAACTCTCGTCAATAATAGTTTGGGCAATCTCTTGATATTGTTTGCGGTGTTTTTTAGGAAGTCGATCTTTTGTCCAGCCATAGATCGCCGAATTAATCTTTGGAACACTTTCTCCAATTCGCGCTGTGCTCTTGTCATAATACTTACCAAGAAGTTCACGTGCGTGAAGTAATCGCAAAGCTCTTTGTTCAACCGAAAGAGTAGTCTTCGGTAGATTTACACTTTGCGGAGCAGTCCCGGAAAGCGCTGCCAGCGGCAATATTAAGGTCATTAAAGCTAATGCGAGTTTCAATTTGGAATTCGTATTCATACCTGATTTCATACCAGAGTTGAATGCAATTGCCGTGCAGTGAAATAGATAGCGTAACTACTGGGGATATTCAGAATGAGATGGCTGAGGTTCCTACATTTGTCAAATTTCGAACTACAATAACGAAAATTCAAGTATTCTCATAGGAGGATTTACTTTTTTTTCGGTAAATTGGTTGTCTCAATTCGATCCAAATTATTGAAGTAATCCAAGCTCGGAAGTGCCTTTTAGGAGTTCGGTTAGACGCTGCCAACGGCGGTTACTTTCGTCAGATAAAATAGCAGCCTGAAGGGCGGATGGATTTGCCACCAGAAACACATGTTCTTTTCCACGTGTTACGGCTGTATAAATTAAATGCCTTTGCGCCATGGGAAGATGCTCATCGGATACTACAACGATAACGGCGCGGTATTCTGATCCCTGAGATTTATGAATTGAAATCGCGTAGGCCAACGTTAGTCGATCGAGCTCGTCAAATCCAAACCTCACACTTCGTTCATCAAAATGGATATCAATGTACTGCTCGTAGTGGTCAATATTGTGGATAAATCCGATATCTCCGTTAAAGATATCTTTTTTGTAATCATTTTTTATAACCATAACCTTGTCACCAGTTTTAAAAGTCTGATCAAATCCGATCAGACTTTCCGACCTCTGATTAGAAGGAAATTCCGTTGAGTTTAGAGTCAGATACTCCTGAAGTTCTTGATTTAATTGTTGGGTACCTAGGGGGCCTCGGTTCATCGGCACTAAGATTTGCATCTGACTGGGATCAGTTATTCCACATTTTTTCGGGATAGTTTTTGTTACTAGTTCTAAAATTACTCGCTTTGTCTGATCAACTGAGTGAACGGGAATATAGTGAAAATCATTTTGAATGTTATTTACCGTCGGCAACGGCATTTTACTATTGTTTATCCGGTGGGCATTTAATTTAATTAAACTGGTCTCTCGTTGGCGGAAAATATCAGTTAATCGAACTGTGTTAAATTGATTTGAAGCAATCACGCTTTGAAGTACCGTGCCTGCACCGACGGATGGAATTTGATCGGCATCGCCTACCATGATGAGCGCACACTGTGGCGGAATCGCATCCAACAAACTAGACATTAAAGATAAATCCACCATCGACATTTCATCAATTAAGATTAGATCCAATTGAAGGGGATTTTCCCGATTGAAACTAAATTTTCCTGTCGTGGGATGGAGTTTTAATAAACGGTGAATCGTTTGTGCGGGTGCACCGGTTGCTTCACTTAACCTTTGGGCAGCACGTCCCGTTGGAGAGCAAAGTGCAAACTGCGAAAACTGAGTTTGGAGTATGGTTACCAAGGATCTGATTAATGTCGTCTTTCCCGTGCCGGGTCCACCGGTAATCACCGTGAGTGATGAAGAAAGAGCAGTTTCGATGGCCGAGATTTGCAAGGGCGCCAGTTTGATGTGAAGTAAACTTTGTGCCCAGTTCAATACTTTTTCCATATTCATCCAACCCCAGGAAGGTTGTTTATTTTGAAATGAAAGAAGTTTTATCGCTACATCTTGTTCCAACTCCCATATTTCTTTTAAATAAATGCAAGTTGTTCCTGAAATCACATCGCTAACCAGAATCTCTTCTAAGAGTTCTAATTCAAGTGCTTCATCGATGAGATCGGAGGAGACTTCCAGTTTTTGAAATGCTTCTTTTAAAATTTTTTCTTCGGGATACGCGCAGTGGCCTTGTTTATAATAATTTTGGAGTAAATCGTAAAGTGCGGCGCGCACTCTTTCTGATGATTCAATTGGAAATCCCTCTTTAAGAGCGTAGGAATCTATTAAATCAAAAGACAAAAGTTGTTCTCTGGCGACTCGGTAGGGATTTTTTTTGAAGTAGGAAAGGCTATCTGACTCGTGGGCGGGCCATATTATTTTAGCCCAGTTTAAAGGTAGACCTTCTTGAAAGAGAAATTCTTCAAACTTGGTGATCCCACGATAGTTTTCCCAAGCCTCAAGAATTTGACTTTGCCTTTTTTTACCAACGCCTTTGATTTTACCAATCTGGGTGGGTTCTGTTTCAAGAGTGGAAAATAAGTTATTCGGAAATGTTTGCGAAAGGGTAGTCGCTAAATGGGGACCAATTCCCGCTATAGCCCCTGACTTTAAAAACGTTTTGGTGGTTCGCTTTGAATTTGGCGCTCGAGGTTTGAGTCCCGTGGCAGGAAGTAATGCCTCTATAATACCTTCGCCAGAATTTATGATTTTTTGCTGAATAGAATTAACTGTTACATAAGCCTCGATGCTTTGACCGGGATAAACAGAAGAAACTCTACCTGCTATTAAAATATGATTTTTAAACTCATCGGGTTTTATATCTAAAACGGAATGGCCGGTTTCTTCGTTGAAATACATGACTCTTTCAACACTTCCCGAAATAAATAGAGAAACCGGAACATCCATTTCGAATGCCCCGGTTCCGGGATTATCTCGAGTCGTTTTCTGCAATGCTGATTGATCCAAAGGATCAACTTTAAGCAATTGAGCCATACATTATTCCTTTCCCACAATTAGTGAGATGCTTCCGGCGCCTTGTAAAGCTGCTCGTACGCATTTTTTAGGAATTGCAACTGATGAGATAAAGTTGTGCCGGGACGGACACCACTGTTTTCCAACCAATTGATGTAACCTTTAAGCTCGGACTTAGGGATTTCTCTTAGTTTTTTGCCTTTATATTTACGGCCAAAACTAATTCTGTATTCACCCGGGTCTGCCGTACGCTCTGGAGGTCCTTCTTCGGTTTCTTGATCGGTTTTTTGTTCTGCCGTTGATTCTTGGGCTTCTTGATCTTGTTCAGATTCTTCAGCCGCAATTACCACTGGTCGAACTGCATCCGGTTCAATTTTCCTTCCGCTTAGTTTAGCAGATGATTTTTGAACAGGTGCACTCTGCACATTGCTTTGTCCCGCTCGACTTTGAGGTCTTTGAGCCGGAGCATCCACAATACGACTGCCTTCATCTAGCTCATCAGCACAGAACTGGGTTCCGTAACCAATTAATGCTAGAGCACGACCTATCGCACCGGTTTCTGCTTTTTCAATGAAGTCAGGGAAACCTTGAACACTTTCAAATTTGTGAGAAGTCGCAATGACACGGCCGTTTTCATCACGCACGGTTGCTTTTGCATACGCCGAGCTATCCGTTACGTTCATTAGATCCGTTTCAACTGACCAGTCTGGATGTTCTTCACGAAACCAAACCAGGCGATATTTCACTTCGAGGTACTCTTTGCCCCGTAGATTCAACAGAGGTAAATCCGTTCCCTTTGCTGTTTTATAACTTCTGTTAACCACTTTTTCCTCCTGTGAAAAATTACGCAAAAACTAAAACAAGCCCCAGATGTCTGGCGCGCCGCTTGAACTAAGTTGATGCGTGGTTATTATGCCAAATCGATTTTGCGTTCCTCGGGATTCGTGACCCATTCACGAAACTTGTGAACTGGATTTGGACTTTTCTGTTTTCAATCGGTACTTTAAATTTCAAATTTCAACACCATCTCTTGATGGATTTTGCATGAGTTTAATATGTGTCGTCATAGGAAACTGTCAATGCAGTTTTCCCTCTGAAAAAATGGTTTTTTTAATAAATTTTCATTATGAAAATCAACACGTTAACTTGGTCTAGGTTTTTATGAAAATTGCCCCGTTCGGGTGGGAAAATTCGAGGCTTTAACTGTTACAATTCGTGTGGTTTCCAGCCCCTAAATTTATTTCTTTCAATTTAAAATTTGTGGCGCGTGAATTGCAATTTCAAACGAGTTGAAAAGACGTTAAACAAAAATTGAAGGGGTCAAAAAAATGAAATTATCGAAATATCTTATTTTTGCAGTTATCAGCGTAGCACTTGGAAATCCAGCTTTTGCGCAAACATCGGGTGCGGCAGGAACATCTACTAATTCCGGAACCAGTGGAAATGGTGGGCCGGCGGGAACTGCTGGTGGCGTAATGGGTACCGGAAGTGGAACTACTGGCGGTATGGGCACTCAAGGCGATACCAGCATCGGTAATACGGGTGGGGCCATCACCGAAAATGGTTCTACCGGAACAACGACAAATTCCACGTCAAAACGAAAAATGACTAAACGAAATCGCGGACGCGGTGCCAATACCGCAACTTCAACCACTAGCAGCTCTGATGCTTCGACAGGAATTGGGACGACCAGCAGCGGAAGTGGGAATCGCTAATTTAATATACTATTTGTTGTGATCCTGATGATAATTGGCAATGGTAATTAATTGCCTTCTTTGTAAAGGCGCAGATGTAAAAATTTTCTGGGAGCAAGCCGGAAAAATAAATTGGGAAAAGTACGCGAAGCCTCATCCAGCGGACAAAGTACTTCGATTTTTTAAATGTCCAACATGTGAGTTGGTTTTTAAGAACCCTGATGTTTTTCCGGAGCCGGCCGAAGAAGAGTCAGTTTACAAACATCACCAGAACGATCCAAAGGAAACTGGCTACCGAAATTTTTTACTGCAATTATTAAATCCCATCGTTGAAAAAGTTAAAGGAAACAATGCCATTGGCCTGGACTACGGAAGTGGGCCATTTCCTTCAAATGCAGAAATTTTAAAAGACTTTGGTATTCAGTGCGAGTCCTTCGATCCATTTTTTAAAAATGATCCAGATTTACTTTTAAAAAAATATGATTTTATTACCTGTTCGGAGGTAGTCGAGCATTTCTATCACCCTGCTGAAGAGTTTGAAAAGTTATCTAAACTAATTTTGCCAAATGGATGGCTTGGTATTATGACTCAGTCACCGCCAGAAGATTTTGCAAATTGGTGGTATCACCGAGACCCAACGCATGTCGTGTTTTATTCCAAAAATACGTTTTTATGGATTTCTGCAAATTTTGGATTCAAAGTTCATTTTGTTTCTGAATCAGTAACCTTACTGCAAAAAAATTAATTTTTCTGGTCTGCTAAATCAAAGTTTATCACTTCAGTAATTCCATGACGGCAAACATCGCAAAAATTAGATCCGCGATCCATGACGCAGTTTAAGCCAGGAATATGACTGTGACCCAACGGGGGAGATTGTGCATATCCACCAGCGAAAGCACCGTAGCTTTTTGATTGGAGTGGCCAATAGGACTTCGGAGTTGGAAGCGGCGTTGAGGGCAGAACAAAACTTGCCCACTTTAAATCGGCTAAAATATTGGATTTTAAAAATGTAATATTTTGTGACCAAGGTTCGTCAATTCCAGGTGCAAATTCCAGTTCCGTTCTTCCACCCTCGCTGTATTCTTCGTTCAGTCCGAAAAAATGCCCAGCTTCGTGAAGTAACAAATAGGTAAAAGACATTGATCTTGCTGGAATAGAAGTTAATTCCCGGAAATTTCCTACACCCCAATATTCATTATTATCAATTAAAATAATAGCGTAATCATAAGGTGCTAAAGCCAAACCACGGCGGAATTTATCTTCGCGAGTTGGATAGACAATGTTAAACCATCTGCCAAAATTATCCCAATACGGATAGTATAATCCCAAGAAACTATTTCGTTCAGCGACTGGAAGACCTAAGTCGACAGCCTTTCCAAGTTTCATTTGCGAAGGCGAGAATACGGCATAAAAGTGCATTCGATCTGACAAAGGAAATTTATTGTCTATCAATGAACTAACGGCCTTAGCAGCATCTAACCAAAAAATATCTTTTCTATCGCTGGTATATCCATCGGCGTAAATATTTACCCGAACACTTGCGCCGGGCGTAGTAGGCCGCTTTAATTCACGAATTTCAGTGCTGTCAAAATCTGGTTTTGCTTTTACTGCTGAAGCTGGATCCAACACTTCTGAAAATACCAACTCCATTTTTCCAGTTTCGGGATTTTCAGCTGTCAATTCAAAGCGAACTGGGTGTAGAGGTAATGGAAATCGGAAGGTGATTTCATTAACAAGTTTTCTAAATTCTTTTCCGGTACCGATGCTGTCATGGTATATTGCCATTCCCATTGTGGGATCCCTTAAAACGGCCCTGTAACTGCCCCATTTCGGAAACTGATGTGCTCGGCGATAATAGGCGGGTGTTCCGGAAGTTTCGGTAACTACGTTCGCTAGAGAATAGGTTTCTGTCGATAAATCTACCTTTACACCGACACGTAAAATATTTAACCCAACTTCAGGCCCATTTTTAATCACAAGAGGATTGGTTATTTTGGGTAGAGGTTGGATTGCGGGATAAGTAAAATCCTTGGGAACTTGCGATTCATCGAAATACGGATTCGAGTGTGAATATTGCGAACCAAAGATTCCGATCGTAAAGATAAATCCAGATAGTATTTTTGAAATTGTCATCATCAACTCCGATATACAAAAAGACTAGCAAGCGGTGGATTGAGCTTCACTAACTAAATTGGTGTTTTGCTGTGCGCATTGGCAATGGGAAGAACAGTGCAAGTTAGCCTACTGATTGAATTTGCTGCCAAACTTCTAAACACTGTTAATCGACGTACCTAAACGAGCCGCCGCCCTGAAACTATAATGTTCCCACAATAAATATGGTGCGAGATATTGACGGGGAATTTTTAAAGCTCATAATAAAAAGAAGCAGGTGAAATATGCGTAAAACTCTATTCGGAATTATTTTTCCATTTATTCTTGGCCATTCCATTACAACTTTAGCGGCAGAAAAAAAGGTAACTCCTAAAGCTCCAGTCTTAGAAACGGCAACTCTTGCCGCCGGATGCTTTTGGGGAGTTGAAGAATTTTATCGTAAAATTCCCGGGGTCGTGGAAACGCAAGTGGGTTACGCAGGCGGAGCTAAAGAAAAACCGGCCTATAAAGATGTGGCTGCTGGAATCACGGGCCATGCCGAATCTTTGGAATTAAAATTCGATCCTTCTAAAGTTACTTACGAAGAACTACTAGTTTGGTTTTTTAAATTCCATGATCCAACCACAAAGAATCGCCAAGGAAATGATGTGGGTTCACAGTACCGATCAGCGATTTTCTATCACTCTGATGCTCAGAAAGCAGTGGCCGAAAAGGTAATGGCCAAAGTTGAAAAATCCAAAGCGTGGAAAGCAAAACTTAGTACCGAACTTTCGCCAGCTCCGAAGTTCTATCCTGCTGAACCTGAACATCAAAAGTATTTAGTGAAAAATCCGGGTGGTTACGATAATCACTATCTACGTAAAATTTCTTTTGATAATTAAAATGTATATCGAAAGTTCCAGGCAACAAATCCCGAACTATTAAGATCAACTGATCCGCCATCGCGTTTTTCGAAGCGCGGTCCTTCGTAGAGCACCCGTCCAAAAGCGTGTCCAATTTGTAACTCGGCAGACAGTTTTGGTCCAAGAACAGTTCGAATACCAGTAAATATTTTTTTCTCGTCTAAGAACAGACGATCGCGACTTTCGGTACGATCTGATCTTAAAAATGACTGTTGTCCCCAATTAAATCCAACGAAGGTTTGTATTTTTTCACTAGAGCCATAGATGGCTTCCAGATTTACCGAAGGACCGAATAATGAAAATGAATACGTCCATAGCTCAGAGGGCATCCACTGTATGACAGTAAATGGTAATCCCACCATTCCCATGACCTTGTCGCTTCGGAAGAAATATACAAAACCGGGAATTGGAATGTAATTAATTATGGGACTGTTATTAGACGCATAGACTGTCCACATCCAATGATCACCGTCTTGAACCGGAAATCCGTAGAAGCCCGTCACATGAAAAGTTATATCTTTCGAACTTTGAAAGGGACGATCACTTGCGGAACCAACCGTAAATCTTGTACCGATACTGCGTTCATTTTCAAGCTTACGGGTAAAGTTAGTACCAACTTCAATTTTATATAATTCGCTGGGTACTTCGGTACCGTTTTTAGATAAATAAAGTCTTTCTCCAAAACGAAGTGAACTTGAATTAAGGGACATAGAAACGGAATCGATTTCATTGCGAAATACAGGAAGCGAAATTCCTAATTTGTGTTGTCTAATATCGGTTGGGTCTGTTCTTGGGGCAACCGAGCCACCGTAAGTTAAAACCGGCCCTTGGGATCCCATCATATTCATATTGCCCATGACACCGCTAAAGGAATTTAGTCCTCCGGATCTTTTCAAAGCTTTAGTGGCCTTTTCAATTTCCGCTCGGCAATTTTCAGAAGCTTCGTCTTTATGGGGAATCAAACATCGAAATAAGCCAGTTCCGATCGTCAGGCCTTCGCAGTATTTACTGATCTCTGCATCGCACATTCCAGCAAGTGGTGGAGGCGTTACGGAAACGGGTTCTGCGGAGTTTACAATAAGTGGAAACAATAGAGTGATGAAAATTGAAAATCGCAAAACCTTGGGCAAATAAAACATCCGCATAATATAGTATCCGGCCAAACGAAAGTCCCGTTGGAATTTGATATTAAACTTTTAAAAAGGACTATGGGCCAGAAGGCGTAGGCACATACCAGGACATTAATAAATTTGGTCTATTTATTTAGCAGAAAAACATCGAAAATAATCGGATGGAAACAAAAACAGCGACCGCACCTGCATTTAGCCAGAGTTATTTATCTTGGGACGTATTGATGATGGGAGGAATCTCGATCATCGTGTGTTTGGCATCTTGGGCCTTTATGGATAAATCAGCTTCTCTTTATACCATTTCTAACTTGGCGTTTGCGCTTGCATTTGCGGTAAACCATCCGCACTTTTTATCTTCGTATATCTTAATGTACAAAGATTTCAGAAAAAATATTTTTCAAAAACCAAGATATTTTTTTAGCGCGATAGTTGTTCCGGTAGCATTAGCCGGAGTACTGATTGCGGCAATGGCCCAACACAATATCGGTTTAATGGGCCACATTGTTACGGCAATGTATTTTCTGGTGGGATGGCACTACGTAAAGCAAGTTTTCGGATGCGTTGTAGTTAGTTCTGCCCAAAGAAAAGTTTATTACAAATCATGGGAACGAAAAATATTGCTGACGAACCTAATTTCTGTTTGGTTCATGTCCAGTTTAGGAAGTCATGCTTCGAGTGGAACCTACGATTTTTATGGGATTAAACATTATAGTTTACAGCTTCCGCCTTGGCTATTGACGGCTACCTACTGGGTTGTGGGATTTACTTTTTTAGTTACAGCAGCGATGCAACTTCAAAAGTACATCCGCGAAGGTGTAAAGCCTTCGCCACCGGGGGTAGCAGCGTTTGTTGCATTATACGCATGGTATCTGCCAACAACTTCGCACCCAGGTTTTGGATATTTAATTCCTTTCTTTCACTCGCTTCAGTACTTATCATTCGTTTATCTTTTGAAGAAAAATCAAGTAACTGCCGAAATCAGTCCACTTAAAGACGAAGCTCACCGAAAAGCTTGGGTGACTAAGTTTGGCGGGTTTGCACTTTGGGCTTTAGTACTTGGAGCTTTAGCTTTCGAGTACATCCCTAAGGGTTTAGATAACCAACAGATTATTCCTGCAGGAGTTATGGGTACGGCTCCG
>JAZKJI010000203.1:1896-8412 GCA_040384405.1 Bdellovibrionota bacterium | reverse complement strand
TTTTCTATTGTTTATTAATATTCATCACTACTTTATCGATAATGCGATTTGGCGCTCGGATAACGACATCGTGAAAAAATATTTGATGCAGGCTGGAACAAGTACTGTAAAGAATAAAAATAATTCAGACCAAGCAGCGTAAATAAATCTGATTAGGAATCTGATTCCAGGTTCCTGTCGGAAAGATTATCTAGAAATCGTTTTTCGATCCAGCTATAGATCCCGCCCAGTTTCCTGGAAACTACAAAAATAAAAGCTATGAAGACAAAAATTGTGATGGCAAATGCTACTCTTAGTTCAATGAACTGAGAAGACAGTATTCCGAAAATTATAAATACTAAGAGTATTCGCAATATCTCGAGCCCGACGACCACCGCACGGTTATCTTTATTATTCCACATGGTTCGAAGCTCATCTCTTCTTGGACGCCTAATTAGTAGTGCCCAGAAGAATGGTGCAGATACGATAAGCGCAATGATAAGTGAAACTGCCGCTGCAGTTTTATCTTCGACAAAGTATCTTCCGATAAATGGTGGTGCAAATTCTGCGAACAGTAAAAATATTCCGGTGATCACAATTGTATTAAATAAAAAGAAGAGGACGAAATTTTTAAGGGCAGTTTTCCAAGTTACCGATCCGGATACATTACGGGTAGAATGGGAATATTGTTCGATATTGGCCCTCATCGTTGCCGGTAACTTAGCTTCGACGTAGTTTGAAATGGGATCGGCGTATTTAATCAAGTACGGAGTGAAAAATGTCGTTAACGCCGAGATCCCAACTGCAATCGGGTAAAGGTATGAGCTAGTAACATTTAATGTTAGCCCTAAGCTGGCAATGATGAATGAAAATTCACCAATTTGGGCAAGACTCAATCCCGCATGAATCGATTTTTTTAAATCTTGTCCCGCGGTAAGGGCGCCGATAACTGTTGTAAGAATTTTTCCTACGACTGTAACTACGGTAATGACTAAAATCGGTATTGCGTAATCAATAAGTACCTGAGGCTCGATTAACATTCCCACCGATACAAAGAAAATTGCGCCAAAGAGATCTTTAACAGGATTAATTAATCGTTCAATTTTATGAACTTCGTTAGTTTCAGCTAAAATCGAACCCATGACGAATGCACCTAATGCTGGGGAGAAACCCACTTTAGTTGTTAGGACGACCATAAAGAAACATAGTCCCAAAGAAACGATCAAAAGCGTTTCGTCATTTGCATAGGGCTTCATTCTGCGAAGCCAAGTTGGCAAAAAGAAAATTCCGCCAAGGAATAAAATGATAATAAAAAATATCAATTTAGCGACGGAGGAAATTAATTCCGTGCCGTTAACTTGATTCGTCGCCGCTAAAGTTGACAGTATGACCAATAGAACTACTGCGAATAGATCTTCGACAATAAGTATGCCGAACACCAGGTTTGCAAATCCCTGTCCTTTAACACCAGCTTCCTCAAACGCACGAATAATAATTGTCGTAGAAGATATTGCCAATATGCCACCCAGGAAAAGGCAGTCCATTGTTGGCCAACCAAATGCTTTTCCCGTGGCATACCCAATTAGCACCATTCCGATGACTTCAACTGAAGCAGTAATGGTGGATGAGCCTCCGACCTTTGCTAGTTTTTTAAAACTAAATTCTAAACCCAGCGCAAAAAGTAAAAAGATAACGCCAATCTCTGCCCAGATTTTGACATTAGGTAAATCAGCAACGGTAGGAAACCAATGAATATTCGGGCCGACTAAAAGGCCAGCAAGTATGTAACCCAATACGACAGGTTGCCCAATTCGTCTGAACAGAACAGTTACGAAGCCAGCGGCGACAAGTATAAGTGCAAGATCCTGAATAAGGGCAGGTAAATGAGTCACCATAAGACCTTATGCAAAAGCAGATTGGCACGCAAGTCGCGAAAGACAGATTTCTAAATTTGTCTCGGTCTTTTGATGTTTTTTAGGAAAAATTGTGATTGGTTAAAATAATGAACTTCGAGAACCATCCAGTTTTTGAAATTGTAACGACCACCGCCGGAGCAATTTCAATTCGCAATAAGGCCGTAAACGAGATTATGCATAATCCGGTCGGTCCGTGGTTAGAAGCTAACAACTTGTACATTAATCAATCGGAACTTTCAGATAAGCTTCATGAGAATTTAGGTAATGAACTGGTTATTTTTGACGTTGGATTAGGCGCGGCGGCTAATTCATTGGCTGCGATTCACTGTGTAATGAGTGAAAATACGGGAAGACCGGTAAGGCTGATTAGCTATGAAAGAGATTTAGATTTATTAAGGTTCGCACTTCATCACTCAGATAAATTCGCTCATTTTTCCGGTTACGAAACTGCGATATCAGATCTTATCAAAAATAAAACTTGGGGCCATAAAAGTTTAGTTTGGGAATTGCGAGAAGGGGATTTTTTGCAGAATATCGAGACCGAGAAATATTCGGCCCAAATTATTTTCTTTGATCCTTACTCGCCCCAATTAAATAAAGAAATGTGGACCTTGGAAACTTTTAGAAAGTTACGAGTCAAATCGGGCGCGCATTCTGGTGAGGGTGCTGTTCTTTATACATATAGCCAAGCTACTCCCATCAGGACTGCACTTTTATTGGCGGGATATTTTGTGGGACAGGGTAGCGCGACAGGTTTGAAAAGTGAAACCACCGAAGCAGCGACGGATATTGCATTATTAAAATCTCCATTGGGTGCCAGATGGTTAGAACGTTGGAATAGATCTGAATCAAAGTACCCGTTTGATTGCACCGCAGCTGAGGAACCAAAAATAATGCAGTTGGTTTTGGGACATTCGCAGTTCAACTGATAACGCGCGTCTTTTTCTGGCATCAGCGATCCTTCAGGATCATGATGTTTGAACTTAAAGGAGTGCTTAAATGCCAACTAATATTACCGAAATTCCAGTTAAAAAAATCGATGGAACTCAAACTTCACTTGCGGATTACAAAGGAAAAGTAATGCTTGTAGTGAATGTTGCTTCTAAATGCGGGCTTACACCACAGTATGACGGTTTAGAAAAAATTTATGAAAACTATTCCGAAAAAGGACTAGTAGTATTAGGTTTTCCAGCAAATGAATTTCTGGGACAAGAGCCAGGAACGAACGAAGAGATTCAAGATTTTTGCCGTTCGAATTTTGGAGTTAAATTTCCAATGTTCCAAAAAATCGTAGTTAAAGGTGAAGGCCAACACCCGCTTTACAAAGCACTAACCGAAGTTAAGCCCGAGGCAAAAACCAAACCTGGCGGAACTTTAGTAGCGAAGCTTAAAGAAAAAGGCCTTATTAACGGCAATAAAAACGATATCATGTGGAACTTCGAAAAATTTCTAATTAATCGCAAGGGTGAAGTTGTTGAGCGATTTGCTCCCGACGTAACACCAGATGATCCAATGGTCATTCAGGCAATCGAAAAAGAATTAGCAAATTAAAAAAACTTGTAGGAGAAATTTATGCAAATAAATATTGGAATTAACGAAACAGATCGAAAAGAAATCGCACAAGGTCTATCAAGATTGTTAGCCGATACATACACTTTATATCTTCAAACACACAATTTTCACTGGAATGTAAAGGGCCCGATGTTTCAAACATTACATTTAATGTTCGAAACCCAATATCAAGAGCTAGCATTGGCCGTAGATCTAATTGCAGAAAGAATCAGAGCTTTAGGACTACCAGCACCAGGAACCTATTCTCAATTCGTCGAATTATCTTCGATTAAAGAAAGCCGCGAAATCCCAACTGCCGAACTAATGATTCAAAAATTAGTCGAAGGACAAGAAGCGGTAGTAAGAACAGCGCGCTCAGTATTTCCAATAGTAGAAAAAAGCGGAGATGAACCAACGGCAGATTTGTTAACCCAAAGGATGCAAATTCACGAAAAAACCGCCTGGATGCTAAGAAGCCTACTAGAAAAATAGTGGCGGCGGGGCGGGAAGGCACCTACTGACTGCGTTGTCGGGTGCTCGGTGCCGCTCCAACGTGGCTGCTGCCACGCCTCCGCGTCCCCGAACAGCCTCCGCCTTGCATTAGGTGTTTTCCCACCCCGCCTTTGCTACATTGGTTGATGAAAATTCTTTCGGAGGGGATTCGCTCGCTTCGCTTGCGGGGATTTATTTCTGATTTTGGGAATACTTCTTCAATTCGAATTTTTAATACAATAAATTGATCTTGAAACTTATCGGATAACGGTTCGGTCAACGGGACGGGAACGGGTGCGCCGAACGGCTTCGGCTGCGGTTAACGACAGGAATTCCAACCAACGTCCTCGTTTCTAATTGTTACCGTTTTCGGTTTGAAAGATCCCCCCAACCAAAAAGCTGGACCTTCGTCCAACTAAAAATTGTTTACCCAACCCGTATCAAGGCCTAAACCTTCATTAAAGTTCAGGATGTGAATTGCTTTCGGGGTTTTAGTGTATTGATATAGGTATATACATTCTTAATCCCGAGGAAAATATGGATTCTGCGGCGGCAGCCCTTCTTAAAGAATATCGAATTTTGGTTATTGATGATTCTCCGAATGATCGTGTTCTTATGATTAAGACTTTGCATGATGCTGGCTTTGCTGATGTTCAGGAAGCTGAAAATGGAAATCGTGGACTGTTGAAAGTAGAGATGGCTGCGAAAATTCGTAAACCTTTTCATTTGATTGTTACTGATTGGCGCATGCCTGAAAAAGACGGCCTTACGCTACTAAAAATTATTCGTACTGAGAAGTTGGCAGAGAAGACAATGATCTTTATGGTTACTTCCGAATCTGACCGTGAACAAGTTATTGAAGCTTTTCATCATGGTGCTCATGATTATCTTTTAAAGCCGATAGAGCCTACGATTTTTACTCATAAGGTTAAAAAACTTTTGAAGATCACCGTTCCAAAAACTTAATCATTAATCTTTTCGCCTTGATCATCCTTGAAAAGTTACTAGACTTAGAGCGTGGTAATTTATTTATACGGATATAAATAAAGTTTTAACATTCAAGGAAGGATTCTCATGAAAAAGGGCATTTATCTTGTTCTTGCTTTAGGTCTTATTGCGATGGTTCCAATGTCTTCCAACTATGAGCGCGATGTTTGCGAAGGTTTCATGGAAGAAAATGACCGTCAAATCCCGGTTGATTTGAAAAACCCAACTGGAATTACATTCGAAGAATACACCGGAGTTTTAGACCGCATCCAAAAAATGTATGATCCCGAAGTTAATGCTGCTGGTGCAACTTTACTTATCGATCGTGCTTGGGACAGCGCCACGGTGAATGCTACGGCTTCTCGAAAAGGTAAAGTTTGGAAAATTGCGATGTATGGCGGTATTGCTCGTCATCCACAAATGACTCGAGATGGATTTGCTGCAGTAGCCTGTCACGAGATGGGTCACCACGTTGGTGGAGCTCCCCATAAATTTTTCTCTTGGGCTGCGAATGAAGGTCAGTCTGATTACTATGCGATGTTAAAATGTCTTCGCACATTTTTTGCCGAAGATGATAACGAGATCGCAATTACTCAGCAGCCAATCAACGAGTTAGCACAAAATGAATGTATGAAAGAATACGCAGGACGTGGCGAACAACTTATTTGTATTCGTTCGACGCAAGCAGGGTTTGCTTTAGCAAGAGTGCTTCAAGAAATGCGTAAAGAAAAAATCGTACCTGATTTTGCCACACCGGATGCGAAAATCGCTGGGTCGATGGTTAGTTCCCATCCTCGTACTCAATGCCGTTTAGATACTTATTTTAACGGTTCACGTTGCCCAGTTCCAGTTACTGACGCGGTTTCCGCGACTGAGTACCAACCAGGTACATGTGACAAAGGTGATGGAGTATTTACGACAGGTTCCCGTCCACGTTGCTGGTTTAAGCCTAAGAATTAATTATTATCTTTACTCGGTGGTCCGAAGGGCCACCGGGGTATCGCGGAATACACTAACTAGTGGTACAATTGGCCCAGACAAAATTTTGCAAGGGTAAACCACAAGTGTCAGTGCCAACAGAATCCTTTCAGGAAACTCTTAAAAAGCATTTTTCATTGGCCAATTTTAGAAAAGGCCAAAGGGAAATTATTTCTGCCGTCATGGAAAAGAAAGACGTCCTGGCCGTTCTTCCCACGGGCGGGGGTAAGTCCCTATGTTATCAATTTCCAGCCGTAGCGACGGGGAAACTCGTAATCGTAATTTCTCCGCTAATTGCATTAATGCGTGACCAAGTTGCGTCTTTGAAAAGAATGGGTTTGGCAGCAGGTTGTTTATATTCGGGCCAATCAGAAGATGAAAAGCGTACTTTGTTTCGGGAAATGTCTTTAGGTGGATCGTATGTTTTATATCTTTCTCCAGAGCGGGTTCAAAAAGAAGGTTTTAAAAAATGGATCATGGGCAGACCCATTGCCCTTTTTGCAGTTGATGAAGCCCATTGCGTTTCGCAATGGGGACATGATTTCAGGGAAGAATATACTCAGCTTTATGTTTTAAAGACATTGCGTCCCGATGTTCCAACTTTGGCACTAAC
>JAZKJI010000203.1:0-1886 GCA_040384405.1 Bdellovibrionota bacterium | reverse complement strand
TGCTTCTGCGACACCGATTGTGCTAAATGATATTTCCAAGAGTCTATCCTTAAGAACTCCGGAAAGAATGGTCCACGGTTTCTATCGTCCCAATTTGTATTACCAAGTGGAAGTTTGTGCGAATGACGAAGGGAAAATGCTGTTACTGTTACAAGCTTTAAAACAGTTTCCTAATGGTCGACGCCTCATCTATTGCGGAACGCGCCGATTAACTGAAGAATTGGGAAGTTTTTTATCCCAGCATTTCGAGGACGTGGGATTTTATCATGCAGGACTTTCTACTAAAGAAAGAACGCGCGTTCAGGAAGATTATATCACCGGCAAATTAAAAACTTTGGTTGCAACAAATGCATTTGGAATGGGAATTGACCAAGCCGACGTCAGACTTGTTGTTCATTATCAATTGCCAGCAAATATTGATTCTTTATATCAAGAAATGGGCCGTGCGGGACGGGACGAGCGGCCTTCTACCTGTCTGTTACTTTATTCAAAATCAGATAAAGGACTTCAATCCTATTTCATCATGAATTCCCAAGCACCCCGTGCAATTAAAGATGCTCGTTGGAGAAATCTGGAAGCCCTGGTGAATTACGCCGAGGGAAGTGAATGCAGACACGCCGAAATTTTAACTTATTATAAAGACGCCCAACGAATTCAAGCGTGCGGACATTGTGATGCCTGCGATCCAAGTTCTGATCGTCGCGTAGTACTGCCGGTTGAATACAGTATGGCAGAGGAAGAGATATCTATTTCAATTCCATCGGCAGAAACAGATTACTCCGGCCACACGAAACCTGAAAAAGTTGTAAAAATTAAGGCTCCAAAAAAATCAGCCAAGAAATCTTCGAAGGACGTTGTTCTGGATAGGGATCAAGAGGCTCGATTTCAAACCTTAAGGGCATGGAGAAAAACAAAAGCCCAAGAATTGGATCTACCGGCCTTTGTCGTTTTTAGTGATCAAACTTTAAGAAATGTCGCGATCAAAAACCCTTCAAACTTGGAAGAGCTTCGGGATGTCCACGGAATCGGGGATCAAAAACTTGAAAAATTCGGTTGGGATTTATTAGCTGAATTAGGTCACGAAGGTACTACGTAATTAATTTTGGTTTTCGAAGTGCCGTTAGTACCATACTTACTAAAACTAGAAACCCACCCAACATTTGCAGCGGAGTAATGCTCTCGTCTAACAGCAACACCGCAATAACAATCCCCGAAATGGGTTCTGTCGTACTTAAAATCGAAGCCTCAGACGGCGTTACTTTTTGTAAACCCGCAAGAAACAATGTCATCGCCAATAGGGAACATACGATTGCCATCGCTAACAACATTCCGAAATGTTCCGAGATAATAAAAGCCGTCCTATCGAAACTTTGAAATTGGACTATGTAAACAGCTAGGCCTGCACCTAATTGGGTGAAAAATGAAGAGGGAATAGGATCAACATCTTTTAGGGCTTTTCGACTAATTAAAATGTAGGCCGCATAAAATAATGCAGATAAAAATCCATAAATTAAAGCCAAATTATTAGTTACCTGGAATTCTCCCCACACCAGTCCACATAAACCCAGGCAAGTTAGAAAAAGGGCGAGCCACCCCAGGGGACCGATTGTCTCGTGATAAAATATCTTTGATCCCAACGTCACGATGACGGGATACGTGTACAACAGTAAAACGGTTAAAGAGGCAGAGATTCCCTGAAGAGCAAAGAAATAAAAACTCGAGAAAACGGCGTATCCTAAAGATCCCAGTAAAAAGCAGGTGATTATAATTTTCTTCGAGAGCTTAAGTGCCTTTGGTTTAAAAACCAAAAGCCCTAAACCAATCAGTGCGGCAGCAATTAAGTAGCGAGAACTTAAAAGTTCGCCCGGAGTAAAGCCAACGCTAAA
>JAZKJI010000202.1:0-8406 GCA_040384405.1 Bdellovibrionota bacterium | reverse complement strand
CCTCGTACGCCCCGGTATGCTCCCAAACCTTCAACATCCACGTCGAAGCCAGTCGCCCCCATATGATCTGTATCCAGTGTCCCCCGCTGGCCGTAAGGCTTCCCGAGGAACGTTCTACTATAGCATGTTTCTTTGTGGACACAACCTTGGGCTTATACAGGCCTTTAGCGCAGACTTGAATGGGGTGGATTGTAGTTCCCTGGCTTTGTTGTTATACTGATTTGGTAACGGTAAATGCCAGCTACTTTCTTGATAGTACTTTTACTTTTGTACCCTGTTCCCGGCCCCCGATTTTCTCTGAACCATGATTTTTTGGATCCCGGTTTTTCTGATCTCGACCCTGATTTTATTTTTTCTGCGGTAGTTGAGTTTTTTAGACTTAAACATCAACTGCCATATTGCACAGGCCCCTTATCAAACATTTTTTCGCGATCCATTTGATCGCAGGGAGTTCTGATTATGGATAATGATGCTAAATTGATTTTATCTAAAGACGATTACCAGAAAATTTCTTACCTAATTATGGGCGCCGACTCAAATACCGCCGTAGTTCTGGGTGACGAACTCAACCGCGCTTCGATCGTACCGACCCACGAAGTTCCCAAAGATGTGATCGCCATGAATTCTTCTGTTCGATTCGTCGATCAATCCAATGGTCGTGAATCAGTGGTGACACTTGTGTATCCCCACGATGCCCGCATTGAAGAGCATAAAATATCTGTTCTATCACCAGTGGGATCAGCTTTGATCGGCCTACGGGTCGGAGACGCCATCCAGTGGCCCCTTCCGCAAGGTCGCGAGCGCACTTTAAAAATTATCGGCGTAGTTTAGTGCGATAGCTCGCCAGCTTCGGCGTAGATCACTTTATAAATCAAAGAATAATATGAATTTGATGTTCCCAAGGTTTGACCTTCTTTGGGAATTTCTTTTCCGGCACTCCCCGGACTAGCTAATTCTATGGGTAAAGTTGGCAGGGGTTTAGAGATTGTATTGCCCTCTTCGCAAAGTTTCGTCTGGCAGAGTTGAAATTCGAAATGATAAGGAGCACTCACCTCAACGACAGCGTCATAGTTTGGCTTGCCGCCGATGAGGTGAACTGCAAAAAATCCATCTTTATTACCAAATACCAAGTATTTAAAAGTTTCTGGTGCTGACGGATTTAATTTTTGTCCTAAAATAATTTTTTCTACATTGACCGTTACTTTTCCTAAGTTAGTTCCACCCTGTTCAAAGTGCCCTATATAAAGATCAGCCGTAAAAGATTTGATCTCTCCGCTAATTACTTTAGTTAAATCCATTTTCTCCGGATCTAAAGTAAAAATCCCTTTCGATGTTTTTTTCTCGTTATTGTAGATCTCGACAATTTTCGATGGCCCGGAAAATTTAATTTCCATCACTACTTGGTAATCATGGGGTTGGTGGAACATCGGTAAATGGGATGCATAAGTTGTATCGCCACCGAAAAGTAACATCCCGTGAAACCCTGGCTGATCTGCTTGGGCCGTGATTGTAACTGCTAATCCAATTATAAAACCTAATAGCTTATTCATAAATTTCCCTTCGGTTGCACTGGAATACTTATAGCGCTTCACCGTCGGTAAGAAAAATTAATAGATTTAATGGCGTAGTTAGAAAAACTAATAAGGCACTCAATGACGATTTAGATTGGAATGGGAAAATTAACAAAATGCTGAGTGAAGCTTTGGGCCTACCGAGCCAGCTCCCACTCCCAAACTTCCCCATCTTCCGGATGCATCTTACTGCCAATATTTTTAAAACCCATCTTCGTTAAAATCCCCGTAGAAGAGTTCTCCGAAGGCAACGTCTGCGCAAACACCACAACCCCAGGCTTTGTATTCCTAGCTAACTTCACAAGCCTGGTCGCCATCTGTGTGGCAATCCCTAATCCTTCAAATTCTGGAAAGGTATAATACGCGATCTCTACCCGGTTATCTTTCGGAGCACTCTTAAAAGCACAAGTTCCGATCCATTTTTCTTCATCGCACACCAAGTAACTAACCCACGGGGCTTCAAAGCCTGATTTCTTATAGTGCTCTACCGTCATTTTACAAACGTCTACCGTTGCAAAAGTTTGTGGCAATTGGCCTTCGATGATTTTTCCGGATTGGTCGATGGGGAAGAGTCGAATTTTCATTAATTGCTTTCGAAATAGATTTTAAAAAACCTCTTAATAGGCCTTTAGTTTCCTTCATCTTCAACGAGTTTTTTTGGATTAGATCATGACTGCCTGCGTATGGAACATAGGCTCTACAAACAAAAAATTGACGAGAAACTATCATAAGCAAAACATTTTGGTGTCAAAAGAAGACCGAAAACAGTGACTTATGCACAAGCTCCACAGGTTTTTCCACAGAGGTGCTTAAATTATAGCGTCATTTCTTAAACGATTTTCAGAAAAAGTCAGATAGCCAGCGGCGTTAGACGCTGGCTTCGATGGGCTCAATTTCCGGAATTTCTGCTTCAGAATTAGGCTGCGCAGCGACTTTGGCCGCTACCTTCTGAACTTCATCGGTCACCGGAAACAATTGTATGTTTAATTGATAAATACGCTCTCCACTGGCTTTCATACGCGCAATGGAATTGTCTTTGTGAATGGATTTTCTCATCTGACGAAGTTTAAATTTTAGTTCTTCAAATTCAGAATGAGTCAGACTCATCGTCAAAGTTCCAAATTCACGCTCGGTCGGAGTGTCTTTGTACAGAGACTCTAAACCTAAATACATTAACTGCGCTTGAAGTTTACGAACCAGATCAACCGGAATATCTTCAGCCGCGTCCATTAATGAATGAGTTTTTTTAAGTCCTTCATCAGTTACTTCTAATTCGCCAGCTAATACTAAACGATCCAAAGCATCTTTGATTTCGTCAGTTGAAGCATTATTTCTTAGAAGAGATCTGATTTGTTGGATGTCGCCACTGATGCCCTTTTGATCGGCCATTGCGTAAATGATCCAAGAAATCCAATTAGGAATTTTCTCCCAAGTTTTCTGGTCGATAGCTCCCGATTTAATTTTTTGTTGAACACGGTGATCAACTAAGTTCTTTAATAAAATACTTCGTTCTGCTGGATCAGTTGTTTGGTTCATCATGACCAAAATTCCAAACTCTTCTGTCTGGTCTTTTGTAAGTCCCAAAGCTCTTCCAAATTTTAAAACCATGTCGTCGGAAAGATTTCTCTTACCTTCGATGATCATTTTTAAATAATTAGGGCTTCTGATGTCAGCGGCTGCCGAAAACATCTGATAGTTGTAAGGTCTTAGATCGCGCGACGTCTGCTGCTTCTTGAAAGCATAGAAATCGGCTAAATACTTCCGGTAATCCAAGTAATCTCCTAAAGGAGGCTGATCTTGGGAAGTAATCGAAATACCTTTACTATTTTGAAACTTAAAATCGATGTTGCTCATGTTTTTATTGGTCTCATGGGCGCCATCTTCGGTCAACAATTCTACCATGGTGGTATCCTTTTTAGTGTCTGTCAGAAGCTAATTTCTTGAACAAAATCAGCCTCTGACCATGACTTAGAGCGTGAATTATTATCTAGCGATTCTGATTAGTACGCGACCAATCTGAACGTTGTTAGAAACCGATACACCTAAAACATTCGGGCGTGGACCGATAATATTTCCACCACGATCTGAAATAATCGCAACTACACCAGCACCTGGTTGAAGAGTACGAAGTCCGATGATTCGACCATTCAAATCAGTTTGCAGTGCTACGGCTTTTTTAGATCGGCCTTCAACATCAATCGATACGATTCGCATTCCTTGATACTGAGCAATTTTTAATTGCGATGCTAAATCAACTCGAGATCCCGCAGGAACTAAACGGTTAACTTGCACTTCCAACACAACTTGATTTCCATAACCTGGTTGAGACGGATAGTACGGATCAACTGGTGGAGGAGGTACCGGGTATCCTGGATTAGAAGGATAACTTGGGTAACTAGGTTGTGACGGATAACTAGGATAGCTCGGTTGACTTGGGTAAGTCGGATAGCTTGGTTGAGAAGGATACGATGGATAAGTTGGGTGCGAAGGATAAACCGGAACACCTGGGCCACCATGTGGTGGGTAAGCTGGATAACTTGGTTGAGACGGATACACAGGACCGATTCCATAATTGTTTCCTGGGTTACCATGATTGCCACCGTTGTGACCGCCATTGTGACCGCCGTTATGTCCACCATTGTGGCCACCGTTACCTGGGTAACCCGGTTGAGGATATCCTGGATTGTGTCCACCTGGATTTCCATGGGTCACACCGGGCTGAGCGTCCCAGCCAGGGCCTGTGTGCGGGTTATGACCACCATTGCTGTATGGGTTGCAAGGTTCTGCGGTCACTGGTCCGTTGTTACAATCAGCCTGAGCAGAAAGTGCTCCTAATATAAGAAGTGACGGAACAAGCGCTCGTTTCAGAATTTTCAGTGTCATAATTTCCCCCGTTTATGATTTTTCGAACTCACTGGGGGTATATAGCAAGAAAGGCCCCAAAGATTTTGGGGCCAAAAAGTTACTTAAATTGTCTGAAATTAGAATTTATTGCAGGATCGAATCGTCAGCTGGAATTAAAGGCTTGATCCGGCGAATCACTACCAGGTTCACTTTGTCCTGTTTATAGCCAGAAACTTTTCTCATCGTCAGTTGTAAACGAAGCTGTCCTAAACCGTTGTTGTTCACCAAACGCACGTCTGCCAAGGAATTCGCAAGTTTGTAATCAACATCGCTAGAGTTAACAAGATCCATAGAATCTTCTTCTTCCACACGTTTTAAAGCGTAAGGAATGTTTACCCGTGTTCCAACTTGTTTAGCCAATAATGGACCTGACATACCGATATAGTTGTTATCGCGCATGCGAACTTCAACTTCTACCCCAGATCGTCCGTTAACAGTTTCAAACGAGTTCATTACAACTTGTTTAATATTTTCTCCGTTAACTTTACCTTCGGCAGAGTTAACTAAATATCTGCGTAGGCGTTTGAACTCTGGATTTTCAGATTGATCTTCACGAGCCGGAAGCTCGAAATAAATATCTGCAATCGATTGACGAAGAACTACGTTAGCAACCGCGATGCCCGCACCTTGCTGAGTTTGCATGCGAAGCAAAACAGTTTCGCAATTTCCATCAAGGTCTAAACATTTTAAACTTGCTGACAATAAATTACGACCACCTAAACCAGGTCTTTGCACTGGTTGCGCTGCTGCTAATGAACCTCCCAATGGAGAAGCAAATTCGTAAGCCGCAAGTCTGTTTCCTTCAGCTAATTCAATTCTAACGATCGCATCGTCATCACTGTATTTCTTTAAAGAAACTTTAACCACGCTGCTGGCTAAGTTAACGTTAGCTTGTTGTTGGCCAGCGCCCACTTGTTTATTACGTGCGCGGAAATATCCGATGACGTCATCTGGTGCTGACGAAGTATAAAGAAGACCTTCTGAATTAGCTGCACCGGTAGCTTTTTTACCGTAAGCATCTGAATCAATATTCGAAAAATCTGTAGATACATAGTCTTCGATCATTTGAGGTTGATCTTTTGGTCCTTGTCCCGGGCCTTGACCAGGTCCCTGTCCTTGATTTGGATTTCCTTGGTTAGGATTTCCGGCACCTTGATTTGGATAATCAGGATATTTCGGAGGATACGGAACTTGTTGTCCCGGTCCCTGTCCTTGATTTGGGTTTTGCCCAGGATAATTAGGATCTTGTTTAGGATCTTTTGGTGGATAATAAGGAGCTGGTCCAATAGTAGCTTGGCCATCATCAGGATCCATTGGATTTCCGTAATCCATGTCACCTTCTGTACCGCTGATACTTGGAACTTGCTCGCGACCTGAATTTGGACCGCCGGCACCTTCTGGTCCGACTTCTTTTTTTGCTCCACAAGCTGTTAAGCCCATGACCGCAACTAGTAAGGCACTAGTCATCAATGATTTTGAACGTGACTGAAACATGAATTCCTCCCCCAGGATTTTTTAATTCATGTCGGAATACAGCAATACCACGGCCACAGCCGATTTCCGGACGGCGAAGCAGCTGAAACCTTATAAACACAATTTCCAGTTAGACGATCCTGAATTGTTTTCATGGAGTGATGACAATTTAGTCACTGTTTCCGAGGGGAAATGTGGATTTTGCTGAATGAAAAGTTGTGGTCCTTGCCGGATTATTTCGATTTTAAAATGAAAAAGGGATCTCCTTTTGAGGAAATCCCTTCGTAAATTCTGATCATAAAGTTCAATTTGCAAAATTCATGGCTAGAGAACCATTAGTTAAACTATCGCACGAGAGAGCGCGAATTAGTTTTGCGGACCTTGATTCCCTTGGGCTGCAGCTAAAGCTTTAAGTTTCGCCGCAACTGTTTGTAGATTTCCTACAACCAGGATCACTCGGAAGCTTCGTGAAGTTTGTAACTCTACAGAGTTTCTTTCGAAAACTGCGATATTCCATTTAGTTGTTCCGCCGCCTTTTGGTCCACCAGTGCCTGCGAATTTCCAGAATTGGTAACCATCAAAGGATCCTTTTACTTCTTGTTTAGGAAACAATGCTCCCATTGCGTGAGAACCAGAAGCATTCGATACGATGATTGGATCATATTTGTTAGGGCGGTTACTGATTAAAGTATTCTGTCCGTATCCAGCACCTGATAACGGAGCAAAGCTTGGTTCTTCAACCGGAGTCGCAGAATTAGCTCTTACAGAAAATAATCGATTAAAGTCAGTTGTTAAGTAACCAGTTAATACTTCGTACGTAGCTGCGTGACGAGGAATACCATCGTTATTTTGAAATGAAAGTTTCATTTCGATCGCGTGCGGGTCACCTTGATAGTTCATCTGAATAACTTTTTGTAAGTAATAAGGACCGCGTGCAAATGAAACTTGCGGACCTGCGGGACAACCGCCACCAGTTTGTGATCCACGTAACCAGTAAGCACTCTGGGATAATGTCGCCATAAATGCCGGAGCTAGGGAAACTTCTAGCAATCTAGAGCTTGATGCTCCTTTATCTTGGCTAGATCCTGCCTCGGTCGGGTTAAAACACTCGCCGTGAGCATCGAATGACCAGGCAGTTTGTAACTGACGGCCTTTATCGTGGATATTAATGAACTCTACACCGTTCCATTTTAAAGAAATAATCGCACTGGCATATTCACGAGGTGAATTTAAAAGTTCAATTTGTGAACCCGCGGCCGGCGAGCTCTTTAACAAAAATCCTGATGGAAATGGACTTACGTAATATTTTGAATTAGCTGGTTTTGGTAATTTGTAATCACAACCTGGATTTCTTCCTTCTTTGATCCCGTTCTGGTCGTAATGGGATTTTGCCGTTCCACCCCAATTTTGGTCCACATCCGGGTAACGAGCCAAGTAACAAGCATCGTTAAAAGGAACTGCCGCGATAGCAGCTTGGCTAAAAAATGGGATTGCGATTAGGGCTAAAAGTTGAATTTGGATTTTCATAATTACTTCTACCCTTTTACTAAGCAAACCCTTTACCAGCACGGGTCTCAGAATGATACCTCGACTGAAATAGGTAGTTCATAAGCGTGTTAGAATGAGTCATACCAAAGTTCGGGTGCAAATCTTCTGTTGCAGGGACCAAATTTGTCTTCTAAATTTTAAGAACGAGGAAGGCACAAATGAAAAGAACAATTTTTTTCGTCATCGTGGCTTTAGTCGCTGGTTACATTTTTTATCTAGAAATGCATACGGACCGCGTTGATGGAATTACCATCCAAGCGGACTCGATCACCCAACCTGATCCCAAACAAAATATGAAAGTTTATAAAGGTAATGCGATTGCTACCGACCGGGATATGAAACTGGCTTGCGATTCTATCGTCGTTGTCGAAACGGATACTGCTAAGGGAAAACATTTTTTCGTTAGCGGGCAAGATCATTGTATTTTGAATGCCGGGATGAAGAAGATGGGGGGGAGTAATCTTATCTTGAACCGTACTCCTGATAAGAAGTGGATTATACCGCCTGAGGGGGCGGATACTACCACTTTGGATACTGACTAGTTTCGGGTAGATTCCGTTGGGCGCAGCCGTCGCCGTTCGTCGCACCCGTTTCCGTCCCGTTTGCCGTACCGTTTTCCGAATATTTTGTAACTTCGATATATAAAGCGCCCCTCGGTATTTTCTTACTCGCTCGTGCTTACTTTCCGGTTTTTATATTTAATTTTTTACTTATTAGTGCGGCAGTGCGCTTTGTGTTTTCTTTTGTTTGGTTCCACACTCTTTTTTGTGATTATTGATTGGTTTCGGTCTTCTCATTTTTCTCGAAATATGCTGCTGGTTTTGGCAGTTTCGTTTTTTTTGGCTTTGCTTAGCTTTTTTTTCTTTGGCTATCTTCTATCATTGCTTCCTCTTCTTAAGTACGGCGTAAA
>JAZKJI010000201.1:10588-16119 GCA_040384405.1 Bdellovibrionota bacterium | reverse complement strand
GGTGGATTTCAATTCGACAGTTCCGAACAGGAAAAATATCATGATCCATTTTTAGAAGGAGGACTTAAGCTTTCAGCCCAGCCGCCGCAAAGTATTCTAGTTATGGGCGGTGGAGACGGACTGTTGGCGCTCAAGATACTATCAAAGTTGAATAGTAAAATTACCTTAGTCGAGCTAGATCCGATGATTCCAGAACTTGCAAATTCAAAGTGGCTAGATCGAAATAACAAGCTTTTTGAATCAATAGATCTAGTAACGATGGATGCATTCACTTTCTTACGGGGTTCATCGGGGGAAAAATGGGATTCGGCGTTTTTAGATTTTCCGGACCCACAGTCGGCCGATCTCTCTAAATTGTATTCTATAGAATTTTATAAAATGGTTTATAAACACCTAAATCCAAATGGATTTGTTGTACTGGACTACCCAACGCATGAACCGCTAAATGTCATATCTTCAACCCTCCATTTCGCGGGCTTTAATAATATTGTTGTCTTCGGAAGCGGGAATCGGTTCGTATATGCAGACCTTCGTAAAGTGGAGGTGCCGATACCCTCTGGATTTAGGTATCCAATTGTAAAACTTGAGGCGTTTCAAAAAGAGATGGTTAATTCTGTCTTTCATCCCAAATTACCATCATTTGATGAAGAGCTTGGCGCATTTTGATGTAACGATTTATCTTTACAAGTACTTTAAATTTAAGGGTATTATAGATACATAGTGCAAAATCCAAAAGTTAAAGTCGATTATCGACGTTTTATTAGAAACCAACGCGGACTTTCGGTCGTCGAAGTTATTATCGCATTGGGAATGCTTGTTTGTTTTGCCGCCATGTTTTTGCCCTTTTTATCTGATCAAAGAAAACAAGTTAACAGTTACGGAAGTTTGGATTTGTGTCGTGGGGCCTTGGCTCGCACACTGGAAAGAATTGATGCTAGCGGTGGTTACGAACTTCCTAGAGCCGCTGATGTACCCTTACAAGGGTCAGGTGGTTTTGTCCCGAGTCCCGCGCCACCAATTTACAATGCGGCAACTTTTGCTAACGTCCAAGCGGTGCGTTCTTCGTTAAATCCGCGCAATACTAAAACGTTTGCGAATCGATTTACTCAATTTGGTGTTACACGCCTTTATGAAGAGGTCATCCCAGGCGCTACCTATACCCTTGACGGAAATCCAATAACTACTGATCAAGATGGAATTATTTTATATACTCCATTTTTGGCGCAAGGTGCGATGGCGGATTTAGCAGAGTACTATGACGGCCCCTTCCGTGCAGCTCCATCACCCATCCCGGTAGAGTTGCAAGATCCGGTCGCGAATCCACCGGTTCCACAAATGCAAATTAATCGTTTTAGACTGACCGATGCATCGACAACATTATCTGATGCTGCTGCCGGTGTAAAATTTTGGCCTGTTCCAAGAAATCAGTTTTCTACTCCGAACCCAGCGTTGCCCATCGAAATTCGAAATCCAGCTCATCCATCTTTAGTTGCCCAAGGTAAAGGTGAAGGATTAAGAATAGCAAGATTTCCACCGGCTCCGATAGAAATGACTTGGGACTATGGATTCCTAGTAACTTTGTCATTAACAAATTTCGGTCCTGATTTAGTTAATTGTACGATGGCAAAAGAATTTCGTTTTCCTACCGCATTTCATAATGTCAGTTCATACATCACAGATTTTAAAGTAACTGACCCTACTGGTACGAAAAATTTGAATGGTCCGAATACATCCACGGCGGGTTATGTCGATACTCATAATCTAAGTAATAAATGGGATGACATTATTCCGTTGGGACCTGCCGTTACGAAGATTGAAACGATCTTTACGAATAAATCGGTTGTTGTTTCAGACGGGGCAACGGATCGCCCAAAGTGTTCACAAGATGGCACAATTAACGTGGGTGGAGGAACGCCTCCGTTAACATTTAGACTGCGCTTTAGAAATTTAGGAAAAAGTCCTGGGCAAATTCCAATGTGTTTAGATGCTTCCACAACCCCGCCAGGCCTACGAAACGTCGATGGAAGTGATTACATTTGGTGTCCTGGTGGCGTTAATGCAGAAGTAAGAATCGTTGGATATAATAACGGTGGTGCCCGGGCGTTATCTCAAGGTTGGGTTCCGTGCGAAAGTTTAAAGTTTTGTCATGAGACACCAGTGGCAGTCAGCGTAACGTCGCCTGCTCCGGGAGAATTAGATTATGAGTACCAATATAATTTTACTAACGGTACGAATGCAGCTGGAAGTAAGTTGTGGGGATGTTTAGCCCAAGTTGAAACCGCAATGTTAGATGCCATGGGAAATTTAACTTATATTCCAGGAGCAGCAGTTAATCCAATCAGCGGAGTTGCGGTAGCTGGAGTTGCGCGACAGTGGGGTGGCGGTGTAACTCCATTCGTTTATTTCAAACCTCCACCATGCTTCACCTGTAAATGTAAACCTTGTAAAGGTGGCGGTTCCGGCGGACTTTTTGGAATTTTATTTTTAGGATTTTTAGTTTTAGTTGCAGTATTGGCACCGTACTTAGCGCCGGGGCTATTATCATCTTTGGGTGCGGGTTTCGCATCAGCATCTACAGCATTAATGGGCACTCTAGGTGGTGGCGCCTTAATGAGTATCGGCGGAATCGGAACACTTCTATCGGGAGTTCTATTGGGCGGAGCTATGTTGTGCGCGGTTAACAATGCAACATCCAACGGAGGAAGTTGTGGTGCTGCGGCACCATTAAATTCAGGCGGTTCGGATTATCGACACTGCTTAGATTCACCTGGAACTTGCAGCTGCGGACACACATGTAACAGAATAAATCCACCAGATCCATATCGCGGCGTTGTTGATTCTCCGACTGGTTTTACTGTTATTCCACAACCATTTTGCAAATATGAAACAAGAAACATTGTTAGTACTGTAGGCGCAGCAACTGTGAATTGGACAGTTCAGATCGGTTTGAAATCTGGAACGACGGGCGTAGCAGGTGTTTGTATTAATGATTACGATGCGTCTTTAGGATCACCGATGGATGCGAGCAAGCAGGCTGACATTGGAGCATTGGCAAGTTGGTCTATGGTGGACGAATCCAACGGATTTTTCTGTGCGGCTTCCTATTCATGTCAGATAGATGCAACTGGAAATGGACAATGGATTACCGAGATCGATCCACAATACGGAACTATTGAAGGTTGCGTACAAACTAAACTTGCGCACGTACTTTCAGAGGCCTCACCGGGCGGACCAGTTTCAAGCGGGCCAAGTGTCTGTCAATATCCAGAAATTGATACTGCTCCTTTGTGGGGAACTGCGGACTTTGATTGCAAAGCTTATAATGGAGCTGGTGTTTGGGATCGAGCGAACTTATCTCCAACTTTTACTGCCGGTGCAGGCACAGTGACAGGAATGTTTGGTCGTTCAGGTGGGACAGCGAATGCACCAACTTTTGGAACGCCTTACGGCGCATTCTTCCCGGTCAGATATTCGGTTCCAAACTGCGCTGGTTCTGATATTTTTGTGGGTGGTGCGCCGGGAGCATCAGGCCCTACACCGGTCGGTTCAATTTATTCAATTGATTGTCCGGGTGTCGCAGTTCCTTGTCCACTGAGCTGTGGTCCGGGCGGTGGGTCACCTACTTGTAATCCTAATACGGATGGGGCTGGAGTACCTATGGGTTCATGCCCTGGTGCTGTACTTGATCCAGTTCCGCCACCACCACCGCCTCCGGCAATTCCGCCGCCGCCGCCGCCACCAAGTTGGTCGTGTCCTGCAGGAACACCTGCGATGTGTTTTCAATATCCTCCATTCCAATCTTGGAACTCTTGTACACCGCCAACTCCGGGAACAATGGAATATGTCATCCCACCGTCGGGCGGAATGTTTGCATTTGATGTTTGGGATGGAAGTGGCGTTGGGAAACCAATGTGTCCACATTCTTCATTGGCTTCCAGTTCCATGGGCACGGCAGCTGACGTGACAAGAACCGGTATGGGCGACACTATTAATACTCCAATATGTCCGTAAATAAAAATGCTGAACTAATAAAAAAAGAACGTCCTCGATTTGCACTTATCGATTTATTTAAATTGATTTGCGTCGGGTTTATCGTGATCGAGCATGTTTGGTCTATCTTTATGAACTTAGATAGTGCCGAAGGACTTCCGTATCCTTTTTTTCGTTTCTTCGAAGTTAATCATACATTTTATTGGAACGATGCCGGTGTTTGGATTGTAATCGCATCTTTCTTTTTGTTCGGTTACCACGGAAAACTTAACTTCTGGCGAATTCCGGCATTTATTGCGGCAGCTATTGCTACCCAATATAATGGTGGGGACGGCGCTCCTTGGAATTACATTTCTTCCTATTCGTGGGGTCTATTTAGTTTACTGTTTGTTGCCTATTGGTTACTACTCGCCACAGATTATTTGCCCGCTCGATTCAAATTAGGTGTTCGATTACTTTTAATTTCGATCATCGTTGTACCCCATTCAAATTATGATGCTTCACTTTACTTTTTACCCGAGGGGATTTTAAGGCAAGCATTGGTAGGGTCCAAATTGTGGACCGGTGCTTATTCCGGGTGGTTTTTACTTCCGTGGTTGGGAGTATTGATCGCTAGTCACGAATACGGTCGATTCGCCAAAAAATACGAACTGCAGTTTTCAAAATTTCGTCCCGTAATCGAAATAATTTGTTTATTGGGGCTGGTTGGAGCTTTTTGGATTTTTAGTTTCGGCAATCGTGGATTTGGCTGGGGTCCTTATTATAACAGAATGGTTTTTTGGGCCGAACCTCTAGAGCTATTTGCAGTTATGATAGTTCCGTTTGTCATTTTTCGATTCGCGCTATTAAGAGCTATCAGAGAGAAACTGGCTCCGAATGCAATCTTTAGGTTCATTAGCAACTTAGAATGGAATCGCCATTTGTATTTATGCTATGTTATGCACTTGGTATTTTTAGTTTTAATTCTGAAAAACGTACCAGATGAAACGGTAAAAGAACCGTGGTTCATGCAGTCACTTCCACTAGTGGTCTTCGTCGTTACAGAACTTGTTGTGCGGTTATTAATGTATAGATGGAATCAAACTCTAGAAAAAATCGCAATTAGCGCAAAGAAAACAGCATGAGCGTGATTGCGCTCCATGGTCGATCCGAACGCCTTCATTTACTTGATCTCTTAAAACTTCTTTTTGTTATGACAATTGTCATATTTCACTCTTGGGAAACTTTGATTTACGTTGATGACGTTACGACCGTCGATGTAACAGCCATGTATCCATTTTATGCTTTTTTAACCGCTCATATATTTAATTACGGCGGAATACTCTTGGCCGCACTTTCATTTTTTCTATTTGGAAGAAATAATTCACGTCTGTCATTTTTTAAATTTTTGGCGATAGTGATTGCAGTTTTCGGGTTAGAAATTTTCATCGACCAAACTTGGGATATATTTTCTTTCATTTTACTTTCGTTAATTCTATGTCTCGTACTTTTAAGATCACTAAAAATGGAATTTTAGTAAAAGAAGGTAACAGCACCAAAAA
>JAZKJI010000201.1:7417-10578 GCA_040384405.1 Bdellovibrionota bacterium | reverse complement strand
ACCTCTTCTTCTTAACTCTAAGTTTCTGCGGATTACTAATCCCCCAACAAATCTACGTTAGTTTAATCGAATGGCCAGCCCGAATAATAAACATCTTCGTAATGAACGTTAATACTCCGGACACACCGAACGGATGGTTCCTACTGCCGTGGATATTTATCCCAATGGGATTTTATTCAGCAGGTAGGCTTTCACAGACACATAAGTTATCCATCGACAAATTCTTAACTTCGAAATTGTTTCCACTCGCAGTGTTCGCCCTAATTGCGATCGACATAACACTATTCTTTCTGCAAGACCCGTCACTACCAGTAATGCTAGGACCAAACTTCTACAAATTCCTATTCTGGCAATCCACCACACACTTCTGGCAACATTTAATTCCGTTCATTATATTTCTCATGGTAGCTATCCATCCCAAGGTAATTGAGAAATTAAAAAATTCTCCCTTAAAAACCCTAAGCAAACTCCAATGGATCAAGAACCTATGGCTTTGCTACATTCTGCAGTTCTGCCTGATTCTCTTCATTCAAGATTATTTCCTAGAAGAAGTTCACATGAACTTTTACGTCATCGACTGGTTATGGATCGTCGTATTCATAGGAACAGAATTAATCGCGCAAGCTTACTTTAAATTTCTGAAACACATGAACAACTTCCATCAAAAACGCCGGGGAGACAAAGTATAGCCGTCGTCAAAATCCCGATAAAATTCGCAAGGCTTTCGTCTTGAAATCCAGTCTAGTCCAGTCAAACATTCCGTCAAATTGATGACATGAATTTTGGCGGTCCGCCAAAGTCTCTCAGATTGTTTAGTAATTTTCGTGCTTTAAAACTCATTCGTTCGTTTACGTTCATCAAACTCGACGTACAGCAAGTTGGCATTTTGGTTGCTCTTACTTTTATTAAGGGAAAGTGTTTCCCGTGATCAAGGAGCAATGGAGTGGCCGAAGAAAAAGCAGCAGCAGCACAGGCGGACGCAGCACACGCAGCCCCGGGCGGACAAAAACCAATTCTGTTTATCATACTTGCCATCATTAATATGGTAGTGGTCGCAGGAGTTGGCTTCATGGTTTATAAAGCCAAGAAAGACGATGCCGCAAATCCAAAAATGGAACACGTTCACAATGGTGAAGCCGCAGCAACCGGAGAACACGGTGAGGCAGCAGCCACTGGCGAACATGGCGGAGCTAAATCAGACGTACCTAAAGTAGTTCCACTTGAAACGTTCATCGTTAACCTTGCGGGAAGCAAAGGTCGACGGGTAGCACGTGTAAATATGGAATTAGAAGTTAAAGACGAAGGTGGAACGGTTGCCGACGAGATCGACAAACGTAAAGCTCAAATCCGCGACATCATTATTATTATTCTTTCTTCTAAGAGTTTCGATGAAGTTTCGAACCCTGATGGAAAAGCTAATTTAAAAAATGAAGTTAAAGACACGTTAAATTCCTTTTTAACTAAAGGGAAAGTAACGAACGTATTCTTCAGCGACTTTATCTATAACTAGTCTTCTGATTTTTGGGACGGTTCTAAATAAAGGAAAGGTTTAAGGATGAATCAGGTTTTATCACAAAATGAAGTAGATGCACTCTTAGCGGCGGTTTCCGATGGTGAAGTATCATCAGCAGATACTCCTAAGCAGGAATCTGGACGGGCAGCTACGGCAGACGACAAAAAAGTCGTATCGTATGATCTTACTAGCCAAGATCGTATTATCCGTGGGCGTCTTCCGCAATTAGACGTTATCTATGAAAAATTCATGCGAGCTTTCCGCGTGTCCTTATCATCGGCACTTCGAAAGATCGCTTCAATTTCTTTAACAAGTACAGAGTTCTTAAAGTTTGGAGAGTTCATCAATACTCTTCCAATGCCTACTTGTATGAGCGTTCTGCGTTTTCAAAATTTACGCGGTTCTGCTTTGTTCGTTATCGAAAGTAAACTTGCCTACGCTTTAGTAGACAGTTTCTTTGGCGGTGCGGATCGTCCTTATACAAAGATTGATGGAAAAGATTTTACTCCGATTGAACTTCAGATCGTTCAAAAGGTAGTTAATCTTGCGATTCATGATTTGGAATTAGCTTGGGCATCAGTTGAAAAGATCGGCTGCAGTTTTGTTCGTACGGAAGTAAATCCACAGTTCGTAGGTATCGTTCCTCCGACTGACGTCGTTATCGCTTCTACTTTTGACGTGGAATTAGAAAATGCGACAGGAACTATTTCAATCGTTATTCCTTACGCGACAATCGAACCTATCAAACAAAAGCTTTCTACTGGATTCCAAGTTGAGTCTGATCAAACAGATAAAAAACTTTGGACAACGATTATCAAAGAACAATTAGTAGAAACAAGTTTAGAAGTGAAAGTGAATCTTGGTGGAACCGAAATTCTTCTTGAAGATCTTATGGATCTTAAAGCAGGCGACGTGATTCCTTTAACTCAAGATGCAACGGGCGAATTAGATATCCAAATTGAAAATGTTAAAAAATTTAAGGGCTACTATGGAAATCACCACGGCACGGTGGCAGTACAAGTAACTCGAGTAGTAGAGAAATAAGGGGAGGATGAATGTCACAGGATAATTTCGAAAATATAGCGGATAAGTTATTAGAGGAAGCAGATGCAATGAGTTCGGCAAAGCCCGCACTTAAAGCAGTTTCATCAGAAGGCGGCAGATCAAATCGCAATCTGAATCTGATTCTTGATATCCCATTAAGAGTAACGGTTGAATTAGGCCGCACCAAAATGACGGTGAGTGATCTATTAAACTTAACTCAAGGAAGCGTTATCGAGTTGAACAAATTAGCCGGGGAACCAATGGAAGTTCTGGTTAATGACAAACTTATCGCACGCGGTGAAGCCGTTGTGGTTAACGAAAAGTTTGGTGTTCGTTTGACTGACGTAATTTCTCCTGCAGAGCGCGTAGAACAACTTAAGTAGGTGTTAATATGAAAATGCTAGCGGCAATGATGATAATTTCTTTAAGTATTTCCTTAAACGCTTTCGCCAAAGGCGAGTCGGAAGGCAATTCCGATGCTATGGAAATCGCGGCCGCTGACCCTATTTCGGCTGATGCTGCAGCCAGGGTTACGAACAAGGACGAAGCAGTTTCTGTTAAATCTGAAGCTTCCATCCCCCTTCAGAAAGAAACAGAAATTCCT
>JAZKJI010000201.1:0-7407 GCA_040384405.1 Bdellovibrionota bacterium | reverse complement strand
GGATACCGGTTAACATTAACTTTAGGAATCGTTGCCTTACTTGCGGGCGGCGGACTTTTCTTCGTTAAGAAATATGCTAAGCCCCGTTCTACGCAAGGGAATATGCAAATTAAAATTCTTACCCAACATTATTTGGGGCCAAAGAAAAGTTTGGCAGTTATCCGCGTTGCCGGTGAATCAATTCTAATTGGTATTACCGACAGTTCGATTAACGCGATTAAAACTTTGTCTTTAATGGACGATGAAATTCCTGATCATGTTCCGGGTGCGTTTAATGAAACTTTAGACCGTAAAACTAAAGCCGACGCGAAAAATGATTCCCGCCAATTTAATATTTCAAATATGGAAACAGCAGACGAAGAGTTTACCGTTGCTGGTCTTCAAGATTTAGTAAAAGAAAAACTTAAAGGCATGAGGTCTTTGACATGAAGAAATGGCAGTGGGCCTTGGTCGCACTTTTCTCTGCAGCAGTGCCTGCGTTCGCGCAAGTGACTTTGCCGACCATGAATCTTGGTTTTAAGACGACTTCTAATCCAACTGAAGTCGTTGGCGCCGTAAAACTGATCATGATGTTAACGGTGTTAACTTTAGCACCGGCAATTTTGATCATGATGACAAGTTTTTCCCGTATCATAATCGTTTTGTCTTTTCTACGGCAAGCGATGGGTGTACCCCAGGTTCCTCCGAATCAACTATTAGTAGGTTTAGCATTATTTCTTACGTTCTTTATCATGGGGCCGGTGATTACCGAGGTAAATACCAAGGCACTTCAACCATATCTAGCTAATTCAATTTCACAAGATGAAGCAGTAACAATGGGCTTAGCACCATTCCGTCGTTTTATGTTCAATCAAACTCGTGATCAAGATTTGGGACTTTTTATTAAGTTATCAAAAATTGATACGCCAAAAGTTCGCGCTGATGTTCCGACGATGGTTTTAGTTCCGGCATTTATTATCTCTGAATTAAAAACTGCATTTCAAATCGGATTTATTATTTTTCTTCCTTTTCTAGTAATCGATATCGTTACTTCCAGTGTCTTAATGGCAATGGGGATGATGATGCTTCCACCGGTTGTCGTTTCGTTACCATTTAAGATTATGCTTTTCGTATTAGTTGATGGCTGGGGACTTTTAATTGGCTCGTTAGTAAAGAGCTTCGGGTAAATAACTTATGATGACTGAAGATTTAATCATGAAATTAGGCCAAGACGCACTTCGAACTACGGCAATGGTGGCAGCACCGATGCTTATCGGAACATTAGTCATCGGTTTGGTTGTCAGTATTTTCCAAGCATTAACTCAGATCAATGAAGCGACCTTAACTTTCGTACCGAAAATGTTAGTGATCGCAGTGATTTTCTTATTAGCAGGGCCTTGGATGTTAGATGTGTTAACTCACTACACGATAAACCTGTTTGAGGGTATCGCTATGGTAGTGCGCGAGTAGGTTGATGAGCATATACGATTGGACTCGCATAGAGATATTGATCTACGTACTCATCGCATTCCGAATGGGAGCCTTCGTGTTTTCATCGGGATTCTTCGGGTATCCGATCGTTAATATCACTTTGAAGCTACTTTTCAGCTTAGTCCTAAGTTTCATCATGTATCCGTTAATTAAGGCAAAGTACGCGGTCGATTTTCAGGAGGATTTAATTATCTCTTACGCGACTCATGAATTACTGGTGGGATTATTTCTGGGTTTTGTTACCCGGTTATTTTTCTTTTGCATCAGTCAGTTTGCCGAGATCGTGGGACTTTCGATGGGTATCAATTCCGCGCAAGTTTTAAATCCGATGACGGGTGCACAGTCGAATGTTTTAGATCAATTCTTTATGTTGATCGCTTTATTAATTTATCTGTCGCTCGATGGCCACCACGCTTTGGTTCAATCCTTGTTTCAAAGCTACGAGATTCACGGCTTAGGAATTGGTGTCAAAGTACAAGGATTCATGGATGTTGTTCTAAGTTTACAAAGACTTTTGATCGAATCCATTAAGCTTGCTGCTCCGATCATAGTTTCGATGTTGCTGGCTAACATCGTAATGGGAATCGTTGGACGGGCAGTACCGCAGATTAACGTTTTGATGACCAGTTTCGGAGTCACGATGTTATTGGGAATTGGAATTTTAATGATCACGATGCCATTAGTTGGCCAGCAGTCAGTTGAAATGATGACCTGGAATGTTGGCGAAGTGTTTCGTCTGATGAGGTCGTTCTAATGTCAGATGAAGGCAGTGGCGAGAAGTCAGAACAGGCCACGGACGCCAGGCGGGAAGACTACCGCAAACGTGGACAAGTAGCTCACACCAAGGAATTGGCGTCAGCACTGATATTAATGATGGGAGCAGGTCTGATCTATATGATGGGTAAATTTTATTTTAGCCAAATGATCGAGCTATTTGACCATAGCTTCGGTCCCACTATGGTTAAAGCAATTCGCCAAGGCGAACCCACGGAGATCTTTAAATTTGCTGCTTTAAAAACATTCATGATGGCAGCACCCGTAGCAGTATTTGCAGCCATCATTGGTTCAGCATCTTCGATTTTACAAATTGGATTCTTATCCGTTGAAGAAGCGTTTTCAATGGACGTGAATAAATTAAACCCAATTGAAGGTTTAAAAAGACTTTTTAGCTTCCGTACTTTAATTGAAGGCGGAAAGTCGATCATGAAGATCGTCGTATTAGGCATGTTTGCCTATATGCTGGTGAAAAATGAGCTTCATCAGATCCCTTACATCATGGGATCTTCGATCTCTGGAATTTTAACTTATATCGGGCACATAACGGTAAAATTGCTCTTTGGAACTGGCGTCGCAATGCTTGTTATCGCATTAGCAGATTATTTTCTGATCCGCTGGGATCTTGAAAAGAAAATGATGATGACCAAGCAAGAAGTAAAAGAAGAGCACAAGCAGCGAGAGGGGGATCCGTTAATGAAATCCCGTATTCGCAAAGTGCAACGTGATCTTGCGAATAAACGGATGATGGATGCAATTCCAAAAGCTGACGTCGTCATTACCAATCCTACTCATATCGCAGTCGTATTAAAGTACGGTGAAAATTTACCGGCTCCGCAAGTTGTTGCTAAGGGTGCTGATCTGGTTGCCGAGCGTATTAAAGCTTTGGCCAAAGAACACGGAATTCCAATCGTGGAAAATAAACCGTTAGCGCGCGCAATTTTTAAAACTTTGAAAATTGGACAAGTTATTCCACGTGAATTGTTTGTGGCAGTGGCTGAAGTATTGTCATACGTTTATCGCTTAAAGAAAAAGGTAATGAGGTAATATGGATCAGGTTTTTCAGTTTCTGAAAAGATTTGAAAAGTATTCGAAGAACACTGACTTGTTGGTGGCTTTCGGTTTAATGGGGATTTTAGCGGTAATGATTATCCCGCTTCCTCCAATTTTGTTGGATATCGCGCTTACCTTTTCATTAGCTTTAAGTATCATGGTTTTATTAACGGCCGTTTATACAAAACGTGCACTAGATTTTACTGCTTTCCCGTCGTTACTATTAATGACAACTTTGTTCCGTCTATCATTAAACGTTGCTACTACTCGTTTAATTTTAACGGAAGGACATAACGGAACTCATGCTGCCGGTGCGGTGGTTGAAGCTTTCGGAAACTTCGTTGTTGGAAATAACTACGTCATCGGGTTCATTGTCTTTTTAATTCTTATCGTCATCAACTTTATCGTAATCACTAAGGGATCTGGAAGGGTTGCCGAGGTCGCAGCACGATTCACGTTAGATGCAATGCCAGGTAAACAGATGTCCATCGATGCGGACTTAAACGCAGGAATGATCAATGAAACCGAAGCCCGCCGCCGCCGAAAAGAAATTGAGCAAGAAGCAGATTTCTACGGGGCCATGGATGGAGCCTCGAAGTTCGTCCGCGGAGATGCCATCGCTGGTATCATCATCACAGTTATTAACGTTATCGGTGGGTTATTAATCGGTGTTATCCAAAAAGACTTAGATATCGGAACTGCGGCAAAATACTACACGATGTTAACAATCGGTGACGGTCTTTTAGCTCAGATCCCAGCACTTATCATTTCTACCGCTGCCGGTATGATCGTAACTAGATCAAGCAATAATGAAAAAGACATGGGTACGGAATTATCCAGCCAGTTATTGGCTTCTCCTCGCGCGGTCAGTATCGCTGCCGGAGTTATCGGATTATTAGGATTAGTTCCGGGACTACCAACAATTCCTTTCATCACAATGGGATTAACTCTTGGTGGATTAGCTTGGGTTATTAATAAGTATCGAGTGGAAACAGAAGTTGCTGAAAAGAAAAAGGCAGATTCTATTTCCAATGCTCCGAAAAAAGAAAATATTGAAACCATGTTGCCACTGGATATGGTTGAGCTTGAAGTTGGTTACGGGTTAATCAATGTTGTCGAATCAGATAAGAGCGGTGACTTGATCGAACGTATTACAAGTATCCGTAAGCAATTTGCTCTTGATTTAGGTATCGTTGTTCCAAGTATTCACATTCGCGATAACTTACAATTAGCGCCGGGCGAATATCGCGTAATGATCAAAGGTAATAAAGTTGGCGGCGGAGTCTTGCGACCAGATGCTATGCTTGCGATGGATCCAGGAAACGTCACTGCACGTATCGACGGAATTCCTACAAAAGAACCTGCATTTGGACTTGATGCGCTTTGGATTAATGCTGGTAAAAAAGAAGATGCCGAGCTTGCAGGATTTACGGTTGTTGATCTTCCGACGGTAATGGCTACGCACTTAACTGAAATTATCAGAACTCACAGTCACGAGTTACTGGGCCGTCAAGAAGCGTCTGTATTGATCGAGAACTTTAAGAAATCTCATTCTAAAGTTGTGGAAGAGCTTATTCCTGATCTATTGCCATTGGGATCAGTTGTTCGCGTAATGCAGAACTTACTAAAAGAACAGATTTCCGTGCGAGATCTTTTAACTTTGTTCGAAACATTAGCTGATGAAGCTCCACGAACAAAAGACATCGAAGTGTTAACTGAAGCCGTTCGTAAGG
Source organism: Bdellovibrionota bacterium (assembly GCA_040384405.1). Classification (GTDB taxonomy): domain Bacteria; phylum Bdellovibrionota; class Bdellovibrionia; order Bdellovibrionales; family Bdellovibrionaceae; genus JAZKJI01. The sequence continues at coordinate 2,377 of JAZKJI010000201.1, read as the reverse complement.
GAATGGCACGCGCGATTACTTCAAAGTATGCAAACGAAGACGGAACAATCCCGGTTATGACTTTACATCCAAATGTGGAAGAGATGATTGCAAATTCATTACTTCAAACCGAGCAGGGTGTTCAGTTGGTGATGGATCCTCAGTCCGCGCATTACTTAATTAATGAAATTGCAAATGCAGTTGAAAACCATCCCGAGATCGCAGGACAACCAATCCTGTTATCTTCACCGACTTCAAGAAGACATATTTTTAAACTTACATCACGTTTTATTCCGCAATTAATTGTGCTTTCTCATAGCGAGATCACAACAGATGCGCGGGTGCAATCAGTCGCTATCGTGGAGATGAACAATGCAGGTTAAGAAATTCGAAGCCAGAACCATGAAAGACGCCTTAGAAATGGTGAAGACCCAGTTAGGGCCTGACGCCATTATCTTATCCGCTCGGGATAACAAAAAAGGTTATGGAATTAATGGCGAAGGAAGTGTTGAAATTACCGCTGCCATTTCTGATAGCTCTTTGCAAAAGAAAGCGTTTACTGAATCTCGAATGGGACAAAATGACCGCGAGAATTTTCAACGCCACGGTGCTAAAGCCCAAAAACAAATTATTAATAAGTTCGTTGATAACCAACTTAACAAATCACAAGTTGCAGTACCTAAAGGCAATCGCCGGTATATCGATATCGCCGATGAAGAAATGGCTCCGGGTCGTGGTGTAAACATCGAAAATATTTTACGGGATAATTCTGCACGAATTCACATGGATGACGTGAAGCACGCTTTGCAAAATAATGCTCAACGTATGCAGACGGGTCAGTCGGCGCAACCAATGTCGGCGGCACCGGCGCAAACTCAACAGCAACAAACTCGGCAATCTCAGTCTGCATCGACCGAGCAGTTTTCATCACTACAAACTGAAATTTCCGCACTTAAGAACGTAATCGAGCAATTCCAAAAAGTTCCACAGCAAATGGGCTCAAGTTACCCTGGCGCTGATTATGGAATTCATCATGATTTCAGTTTTCTATTTGAAAAACTGACCGATGAAGGAATGGAAGAGGAATACGCAGCCGAATTATTGCTTCAAACGCAAAAAAAGATTCCTGCGACTAAGTATAAAAATAAAGCTTTGTTAGAAGGTTGGCTTGCGAGACAAATCCTGGATGAAACCAAGGTTTCTGCCGGTGGTTTTGAATCAAAGATTCATTTATTTCTTGGACCAACGGGTGCCGGTAAAACTTCAACAATTATTAAAATGGCCAGCCACTTAATTATTCGTGAAAAGAAGCGCGTTGCACTTGTTACTTGCGACACCACAAAAGTGGGCGCGCCAGAACAAATGAAAACGTACGCACAGATCCTGAATGTTCCGTCAGCTACCGTACGTAATTCCCAAGAGTGGGCCCAAATTGCGCGCCACTTGAACGGAGTCGATTACTTACTGGTTGATTATCCGGGAATGAATTTAAAAAATCCGGAAGAGGGCGAAAATTTAAAGAAAATTTTGCCATCTTCTTTGTTAGACGCTTGGACTCACTTGGTATTGCCGGTTGTTTCAAAAGACGCCGAATTAAGTGAACTTGGCCAAAGATTTAAGGACTTTAAATTCAACGACGTGATCTTTACTCATTTAGACGAGTCGATTCACAACGGAACGCTGTTTAACTTTATGAAAAAATTTAACTGTCCCATTCACGCTTTTGGAATCGGTTCGCAAGTACCTGAGGACTTCGAATTCGCAACTAAAGAACGTGTTTTGGATTTAATCCTGAAAATTACCCAAAAATCACGGGATATTGGCCTCTAAGGAGCATTGAATATGATTCACAACGGACCTATGACTCACACAATTGGAATTGCCTCTGGGAAAGGTGGAGTTGGTAAAACAACTCTCTCTACAAATCTTGCGGTTACCCTAGCACAAAGAAATCAAAAAGTTTTGATTCTGGATGCTGACTTCGGAATGGCCAACGTGGATATCTTTTTCCAAAAGAAACCACAGGGAAACATTCTTGAAGTAGTAAAGGGCGAGCGTCCACTTAGCGATATCATCACGCAAGTTAATAAAAACATTTCTTTTATTTCCGGCGGCAGCGGCCTTCGCGAAATAAATAATATGAATAATTTCGAGCGCCGTACTTTGATGGATTCGGTTCAAGCATTACCAAATAAATTCGATTATTTGTTAATTGATTCTTCACCAGGACTGGCAGAAAACGTTTTATATTTTAATGCCGCTTGTGAAACTAATTTAATTATTTTAACCGCGGATCCTTCAAGCTTCGCGGATGCGTATGCGTTGATTAAAGTTATGCACCAGGCTTACAAGAAACGTAAATTCACGGTTGTTTGTAACCAAGTAAAGAATGAACAAG
>JAZKJI010000200.1:1164-4303 GCA_040384405.1 Bdellovibrionota bacterium | reverse complement strand
CGCCTGTACAGAACGTGGACATCGCGCGTGCCGCTCTCTTCGGGGTAAAACAGTTCAGTAAATAAGGGGAGGCGTTATGTTTGATCGAATAGTTTTTGGATTTGTAGCAACAGTTTTACTTTTTGCTTTGGACTCGAATGCTGGTGAACGCAATGACGTTGCTTGCAGAATTAAAGCTAAAGAAGTTGCCGTACAAATGTATCAATCTTGTGTGACTGAATCTCGCAATAAAAGAATTGATGAAATTCGTAAAGAATATCAAGAAAAACTTGCGGGCTTAAAAAACCACTACGATCGTGAACTTAAAAAAATGGGTGGAGCATCTACCGCCGAGCCACGCGCCGAGAAATCAGCAGCGAAATCCCAAGCTCCTCAGAAAAAATCTGCTAAAACAATCGTAACTCCGGAACCAGTGCAACAAGAAGAAGAATACGTAGCCCCGGATGCGGCTGATGCAGAAGAATCTGTAACAAGTTCTGATATTTAATATCAGAACAGATATCAGACTGATATTTAGTATTAGAACAGATATCACTCTGATATTTAGTATTAGAACAAATATCACTCTGATATCTAGTTATTAAAGAAATATAAAAGTAAATTTAATTGAGTAGTTAGTTGAGCTACTTGAACTTTCCCAAACATTATTGCCATTGAACAGTAGGGTTATCACGGGTTCCGTTGATAGCCCCTCTTAAATTGCGGCTGCCTTTAGCCGTAATTTCTCCGCGTAACTGACCTTCCGGGTCCCAAGCTCCTTGCATTCTTAGCCTGTCTTTTTTTGCGTCAGCTGTACTTTGCCAATTTAAATCTTGGGGACTTGCACCCTTTAAAGTTAAATTAAAATCCGTCATTGCAAGGCCTTCATCGTTTCCACTAAGCTCGCGCAAATTCCAATCACGTAAAATATCTGGGCCCACTTCCAATCCAGGAATATTTAGCCTCATTGAAATTTCATCATCAGTTTTAAAACCTTGGGCATGGCCTGCGGCAATTTTAAAGTTTGGAAAAGAAACTGAAGGGACGATTAAATCCCACTTTAAAAAAGTAAATCTGGAATTTTGCCAACGAGCTTTTAAATTTCCGCTGACTCCCCGATCGCCCATCTGCAAAGAAAATAACTCGTTTACGTTCTTAGAAAATCGCAAATTCCCAAACGCAACGTTAGACTCGGCCTCTTGTGTTTTTAAATTCATATTTAAGCGGATACTTCCTGTCCGCGGGGTGGCATCCGTTCCCAAATCATCAAAAGATGCTTGAACCACATGGCCATTTTTTCGGATTTGAAAATCTTCGAAATTTACCAGCTGCCGTTCACGCCGCCCTAAATTGGAAAATACAAATTCCATCCCCGTCAGTTTCCCTGAAATTTCAAATTGCTCGGCATTTGGTATTTCTGCCGTTCCGCTGAATTCGCCTAAGTCACCTAATGCCGACGGAATTTGAGTTACTCCAAAAAGGCCCATGAACGGAGACAACCGTAATTTTTCAATGTCGATATGAATAGAATCCCAATCTAGTTTATCGCCCCACTGCAAAACAAAAGGCTTGGTTTGCACTATCGCATGCTGTCCTTCAACTTTGGCGCGCTCGACTTCGATGCGCGGTCCGTTCTTGTCTCCGAGATTTCCTTTCGAGCGCATCAATGCAGTTAACCAACTTTGTTTCGGTATCGTTTGCATTTCCGGAGGCAAACCTTCGCGTTTTAAAAACTGCGCCCACGGTAAATGTTCTAAATTAACTTCTGCTTCGTAAGTATTAGTGGCGAGTGAAGTTTTGCCGGTCGACTTGACCCGTCCTTCCCGTAAAGGCCCCTCCAGTTTCCAGGAAATAACTTTTTCGGGAAACTCGGTATACTGCAAATCCAAATTTAAACTTCCGTAAAAATCTTCTGATGTAAAATATTTTTCCACGGGTAACAAAGTATGAACATCTAAACTTAGGGGTTGGGATGAAGTCGCATAAATTTCCAACTGGTTTAAAAATAATCCCTGCTTTAAATGTTTTTCCTGGAAGACGCTAAGTTCTTCGATACTGATTTTTCGAACATCCGACGGATTGTCTGGGATTTTTGAGCTCTCTTCTTTTATTTTGATCCGATTTGGTGCCGCAATAATTGGTTTGCCTTCTGTATCGGAAACAACTTTTGCGTCCGTCTGGGCTTCGTTGCCGCAACCATCAGTATCATCCGCTAGCCACAACTGAACACTACCAAGCCTGACTTCATCAATGGGTCCACCGCCGGAAATTAATCTTATAATTGAAACGGGTAATACCATTTCATCGGCTTTTAATCGCGGACTCATCCAACATGGCTGGGCCGCATTTAAAATTACATCGTTAACTACGACTGCAATTCTTGGAAACCCATGACTGTGTAGAGAAATGTGGGCTGAACTAAAATCAATTTTTACATCACGGTGAATTTGGCGAGCCGCTTGACGAAGCATGTCCTCGACTCTGGAAGGATTTAATAAACCCTTCAGAGTAAAACCGAGCATCACCCCTAAAATTAATCCCAATGTCAGGATTAACATTCCCGGTTGCTCGGCAACTAGATATTTTTCATTGTCTAGAGGACGACGTGTTCGACGAATTTCCACGTCTTGATCGTACGGTTACTTGTATTCGAAGTCGATGATTTCATAGTCGCGGTCACCTTTAGGACTTTGCACGACGACAGAATCGCCAGGCTTTTTCCCGATCAGTGCGCGCGCTAATGGTGACATCACGGAAATCATTCCGGCTTTAACGTCAGCTTCATCAAGACCCACGATTTGATATTTGATTGTATCTTCAGTTTCTAAATCACGAATTGTTACATGCGCGCCAAAAACAATACGGTCAGCCTTTACATCAGCTGGGTTAAAGACTTCGGCTAATGCAATTTTACTTTGAATGTCAGCAATACGTCCTTCAACCATAGATTGTTTTTCTTTGGCAGCTTCGTATTCCGCGTTCTCGCTGATATCGCCTTGAGCACGCGCTTCTTCGATCGCGCGGATGACGGCTGGACGTTCCTCGTGCAATAGCCTTTTCAGCTCAGCTTCTAATAGGGCTTTGCCACGAGCAGTCATCGGCATTTTATCTTCCACAGGGACCTCCATAACTTCCAGCTCCATTTTTCCGGCCTCTATTT
>JAZKJI010000200.1:0-1154 GCA_040384405.1 Bdellovibrionota bacterium | reverse complement strand
GATTATCGTATTCTGGGTCAAACTTCAATGCCCCGTTGCGTTACTAACGTCTACCCCATTCCGGAAGGTCCTATTATGGGGTCAGGTCCAGAACTCGACTCCCCTAAGGCACTTACGTTCGTTATCCTATTACCACTTAAGGGAACAACTTGAATAAACTCGTCGCCGCAATCAACCAGCATTCCCGAATTCTCCTGACGACCCACCGTCAGTGCGATGGCGATGGTTTAGGCGCCGAACTTGCGGTTTTTCACGCATTAAAGAAAATAAATAAACAAGTTCGCGTAATTAATATCGATGAAACCCCTAAAAAATATGGTTTTCTAAATCCTGATTCCCACATTACTTACTTCGATCAAAATCCAAACATCGATATTCCAGAAACCTTATGTTTGGTATTTGATACCAATGATGAGCGGCTGGTGGAGCCCCTGTTTTCAAGGCTGCAGGACTTAAAGTGCCAAACTATATTCATCGATCATCATCCGGTTTTAACCGTGGGCCCGCAACCCAGCGCCGATTCTTTTATTAATACGGCAGCAGCAAGTACCGGCGAAATTGCTTTTGATCTGATTAAGAAATTAAATATTCCCTTAGATATTGAAATCGCGCGCGCCGTTTATACGAGCGTTACTTTTGATACCCAACTTTACCGTTTCATTCGGAACTCTCCCCGTTCCCACGAGATCGCGGCAGAAGTTTTAAAGTTTCCGATCGACCCGCAAACAATTCACCGCGGGCTTTTTGGCCAACAAACCCCACTTAAGATGAAATTCTTGGCAACGATGATGGGGAAAGTTGATTATTTCTTTGATGATCGTTTAGCGGTACTGCACATCACCGAAAGCGAACTTGCGGCCCATAAATTATCCTTAGAAGACGCCCGTGACGTGATCGACATGATGATGAACATCGAGTGCCTGGAAGTGGCTGTCGTTTTAAGGGAAGATTCTCCGGGCCGATTTAAAATGAGTTTTCGAAGTAAGGGAATGTTCCAAGTACTTCCATTGGCAGAAGCCATGGGCGGAGGAGGACATTTATTCTCGGCCGGGGCATCTATCACGTCCGATTTAGCGACACTGAAACTACAAATCATGCAGTCCATGCAACCTCTATTCAAAACTGCGTAATTCAACTAAATTCTGTTTTTAATT
>JAZKJI010000199.1:2287-19001 GCA_040384405.1 Bdellovibrionota bacterium | reverse complement strand
CGCCCGTAAAAGCGTCGAACATGCGGATTTGTCATGCGCTTGCATTCGCAAACGCACGCCAAACCGAACTAGTTTTCCGGCCGGCCCCTCCCACCCACCAACCCCCAAACGAAAAAAGCCTCAATATGGTTTCGGACGGGGGTTCAAAGAAAATACTAAATTTTACTGGCTCGCTCACTGACTGGGGGATCGGTTACCGTTACCGTTACCGTTCCGGTATCGGTCACAGTTACGGTTTCGGTTACGGTTTCCTTATCCTTATTCGGTTCTGTTGCCGATTCTGTTTTCTGAACCGATTTTGTTGCAGTCGCTGTCGCAGATACAGTTTTCTGTCCTGTTGCGGTTGCAGTTTCGGTTGTGGTTGCGGTTGCTGGTTGTTAGTATTTGTTTATGGTTGGTAAAAAAGTTTCTGCTTCTCGGGTTGTCATGACTGAATTGGTTTTGCCTACTCATACTAATTCTTTGGGGTCTATTTTTGGTGGGCAGGTTATGTCTTGGATTGATATCTGTGCTGCTATTTGTGCGCAAAGGCATTCGCAGTCGGAAGTTGTTACTGCAGCTATTGATGAACTCAATTTTATTGCTCCGGTTTATAAGGGGTGGGTTGTTAATTTGAAAGCTTCCATCAATCTTGTTTCTAAGACTTCTATGGAAGTTGGAGTGCGGGTGGATGCGGAAAATCCCAAAACCGGTGCGACTTTTCACACGGCTTCTGCGTATGTAACCTTCGTGGCATTAGGATCAGATGGTAAACCTGCTGGAGTTCCGGATCTTGTTCTTGAAACTGAAGAAGAAAAAAGAAGAAACCAAGCTGCAATTGTTCGACGGCAGCATCGGTTGGCTCGGCGGCGCGTCCGTTAATTTTTCTGGTTATTTTAAGTGCGAAATAGGAAGGCGAGTTGATTAACTCGCCTTTTCTCGTAGAAGGCTTTCGCATCTCTCGATAATAGTAGTTTTAATTTTCTGGAGCTGCCTTATTACTTCATCGTGTTTTGTGGTCAGCGCTAAGTTGTATAAATGTACGGCGCCTTCCAAGTCTATTAATCTTGGTTTTTCGGCTCCTCTTGATAATGGAAATTTTGGTGCTGCCTTGTTTTCTTTTACTGCTTTTTCTACTGCCAGTGTCCAATCGATTTCGGTTTGGGTTAGATAAATTGTTGGCGTGAAGGTTTTTACTTCCGGGTTTTTTTCGGAATTTCTTAGTTGGATTTCTAACCACTTCATTTCTCTTAGAAGTTCTTTGAATTCACCTTCGTGTTGATTTCCGAAAATACCCGAAACTGTTTTTTTCCAGGCCGAGCAGAAATCATCAAAAGTGATGTCGGATGCTTTTTCGAAAAAGGGCGGGTTAATAATATAATTTAAGGTTTTTGATAACGTATCAAACGAGATCACCGGGCTGTGGGATCTGGTGCTTGTGCGAATTAAATTGTGGGCCCAGCTAGTTAAGCTCGTTACGGCTCTTGAGTCTACGGTTGCGGTTCTAAAGTTTAAATGGAAATCTTCGTAGACTGACATGTCCATTGGACGATCTAAGAATGTATCGAAATCACTTTTTCTGCGTTCGGTTTTTGCCATCGCAAAAAATGCTCGCAAATGTTCTGCGAACCTTTCGTAAGATCCCTTCCATACTCCGTCATTCTGACAGGCCTTGTATAATTGGAAGGCCTTCTTGTCATTGGGTTCGGCCTCTTCCAAAAGGCCATTTATTCTCTGTTCCATGAGTCTTGGAAATTGTGGCCATAATTCTTTAATCATGATGACAGTCTATCACGATAAAGCCGTAACATAAAAATCCGCGCGGCAAATTGTTTCGATCGGAGAAGGTCAGATTTATTGTTTAACTTGTGATCATTGCAAACGGCCGTCGGCCTTAACTACTTTGCAGCCTTTTTCGTGTTTCGTAACAGTTGCACTGCCGGAAGCTCTAGGCATTTTTGTTCCGTTAAGTGTGACGTTGGAAGCTCTAAAATTTTCGCCGCTTTTATCTGGCGTTATATCCAACTGCAATGTTTCCACTGAAGCGGGAAGTCCTAGTTCGACTCTTCTTGCGTGAAAATCTCCAACTAGTTTGCTCCAGATGGCACGAGTTACGTCTTTCCGACATTCAAAGTCCGCAATTTTATTTACGACTTTTCCTTTTGGAGGAAAGTTGTGTTTGCACATAATAGATTCGTTCACTGCCACTCGTTCATTTTTATGATCTAAAACCTGAATTGATCTTCGCAATGAAGAGCTTGTTACAACTTCAAAAGTTCCCGGAGAACGTTCTATAATTTGAGAAATAACCTTGGCTTGATCATATAAACTCAGCAAAAAGTAACTAGGGGAATCAGGACCGCATCGTTGACTGGCAAATTCGCCAATTTGGCCTTCAGAATAGCTGGTGGAAAGTTCGCATACCAACGGAGCGGACTGCGCTTTAGCAATAACTGCTGGGTCAGCGGAAGATCGGAATGGGTTATTTGGATCGTCAATTCCACAAGCGGGATCTCGAGGAGAATCCCCGGCAATCGAAGTGGCGTTGGTCGTATTATGACCGGAATGGCTGCACCCAGAAACTAATACTAAAATAGTTAGGAAAAATATTTTCATTAGGATCTCCTGATGGAAATCCTAGTACGGTTACATAAAATTTCAAATGATCATTATTGGACGGCGCGGGTAGACGGGCTTATTTCCTAAACTAAGTACTCGCGCCACTTGGCCATTAAGTTGGACGTTAATGAAGTATAAATAACTGTTCCTGAAGAACCCGGTTCTTTTCTGGAAACCTGGGCTTCGCGGTCCAGTTCATAGATTTTGTACTCATCCATTTTTGGAAAAAACAAAGCCACATCTTTATGAAGATCAGCGATTGCTTCAGCCATCATTTTCTTTAATTGCTCGACCCCTTGGCCAGTTAAGGCAGAAACGAAAATGCGCGGGAATTGCTTAACCTGGAATTGTCTTTCCAACGGTGCCGAATCCACTTTATTAAAAATGTAGATGATCTTTTTATGGGTCCAGTTGAATTCCTGAATCAAGGCCTCAACGACCTCGACTTGTCTGACCATGTTGGGTGAGGACAAATCGATCACGAACATCAACACATCGGCTTCGGCAGACTCTTCAAGTGTTGCTTTAAATGCTTCAATTAACTGCGTAGGAATTTTACGAATAAATCCCACCGTATCGGTAACAACGGCAGGCGGGCCACCCGGTAAAAATACCTTACGAGTAGTAGGATCCAAAGTTGCGAACACTTGGTTTTCCGCCAGTACTTGCGCGCCTGTTAATCTATTTAGTAAGGAACTCTTTCCAGAGTTCGTGTAACCAATTAAAGCAAAACTTGGAATATCATTTCTTCGGCGCGATTGCCTGTGTTGCGCGCGATTTTTTCTGACGGTTTCCAATTTCTTTTTAATTTGGCTGATACGTTCACGGATTCTTCGGCGATCTCCCTCGAGTGCGGTTTCACCCGGACCTCTGGTTCCGATACCACCACCTTGACGTGATAGTGAGCCACCCCAGGCATCAACCATGCGAGGCATTTGATCTAACAACTGTGCAAGTTCTACTTGAAGTTTTCCTTCGAAGGTCTGCGCACGTTGGGCAAATATGTCTAAGATTAATTGGTTTCGGTCGATGACTCGAACTTTGATTTCTTTTTCTAAGTTCCGCGCCTGGACTCCGGAAATTTGGTGATCGATAACTACTAGCTGCGCGCCAGTGTCGCGAACCATTTCCGCAACTTCCAAAACTTTACCCGCACCAATTAAGGTCGACGGCTTCCATTCCGGTAATATTTGAATTAAAGAACCAACGATATCACCCCCAGCGGCGATCACCAGGTCTTCTAATTCTAATAAATTTTCTTTGATTTCACTGAGGGGCTCAGACTTGAGACCCACGCCTAGAACGATGGTTTTATCCTTCGGATTAATCGGTTTGATTAAGTTCAGTGGCGTTTCCCTCCTTAGAGAGTTACTCCTCGAGGAGCAACCCCGTACCATAATGGTATCACTGGTCGGGGTATTTCCAAATTATTTTTTGCGCTGATTCCTAAATTCTTTGAGGAACTGGGATTCAAGGGCCGTTAACACCGTAGAATGGATAATACCCTCTACCGTAGTGGTTCTTTGTAAGACGTTCGCAGACCGGCGGATACCCCGTAAAAAAGGTCCTATAACTTCCACTTTTCCAAGCTGCTGAAGCAATTTATAGGCGATATTAGCGGACTCTAAATTTGGGAAAATAAGTATATTGGCTCCGCCTTTAAGCTCGCTAAATGGGAAGATTCGTTCATGAATTGCTGGACTAACAGCGGTATCAGCCTGGATATCACCTTCACAAATTATATCCGGTCGAAGCATCTTTACGATGTCCCTTGCGGCCTTCATTTTTGCCGGAGTACCGGGTAAACCGGTAAAATTCGAATAACTGAGCATCGCAATTTTTGGAACCTGCCCGAAATATTCCGCGACTCTCGCCAGATCAAGCGCGATATGCGCCAGTTGTTCAGCCGTTGGATTTAAATTCACGGTTGAATCACCCATTAACAAGAATCGATCTTCGGTTAATACAATGTTAACGCCGGCAGGGACACCTTCTCGCGAAACGCCAATTGTTTGCAAGACAGGTCTAACAACGTCTGCATAATTTTGGGTAGCGCCTGTCACCATTCCATCGGCATCGTCTTTCATGACCATCATTGATCCGAAGAAATTAGGATCTGCCATTAAACGTTCGGCCTCGCGAATATCAACGCCTTTACGTTGCCGGCGGTTATAAAATTCTTTGTAGTAATCCTGATATTTCGGGTGGCGGGACGGATGAATGATTTCAACTTTTTCTAAATTTTTTAATTCAAGCGCCTTAATCTTATCCTTAATGAGTTCGACGTAACCTAGTAATATTGGTTGGCAAATTTTTTCTGCAACCAATGCATTTACTGCTTTTAAAATTTTTGTGCTCGAGCCTTCCGGGAAAACGATTCGAGGTAATAAGCCTTCCGACGCCGCTTTTTCCTGGACCTTATGAATGGTGGTTCGGATGAATGCTTTTGAAGGACCTTGAAGGGCTTCTAAGCGATCGTGATATTTCGGCCAATCCGTAATTGGCTTTTGGGCGACCCCGGATTCCATGGCGGCCTTTGCAACTGCAGGGGCCACCCATTGAAGAACGCGCGTATCAAATGGCTTTGGAATTAAATATTCAGGGCCGAACTTAAATGATTTTCCGCCGTAGGTATCTGACACTCGGTCGGGAACATCTTCCCGTGCTAAAGCAGCAAGGGCGGTAACGGCAGCTAACTTCATCGCTTCGTTAATTTGGGTTGCGCGTGTATCCAGGGCTCCGCGGAAAATCGAAGGAAAACCAAGAACGTTATTAACTTGGTTAGGGTAATCCGAACGTCCAGTTGCCATGATTGCATCGGGTCTGACTGCGCGAACTTTTTCCGGAGTGATTTCCGGATCAGGATTAGCCATCGCAAAAATGATTGGATGCTTTGCCATCGGCATAATCATCTCTTGTGTCAGTGCACCCGCAACGGAGAGACCGACGAACACATCCGCACCTTCCAGTGCCTGACTTAAAGTTCTTCTTTCGGTTTTTGCTGCAAAGGTTTCTTTGTATTTGTTCATTCCGTTTGTTCGACCTTGATAGATCACACCTTGAGAATCACACATCAGTAAGTTTTCGCGTTTCGCACCAAGCGCGATAAAAATATTTGCGCAGGCATTTGCGGAAGCGCCAGCACCATTCACAACTATACGAATGTCCTGCATCTTACGGCCCGTAACCTGGCAAGCATTCAATAGTGCCGCACCCGATACGATAGCCGTTCCATGTTGGTCATCATGGAAAACGGGAATATTCATTTCACGTTTTAAAGTCTCTTCGATTTCAAAACATTCCGGAGCTTTGATATCTTCTAAATTTATTCCACCAAAAGTTGGCTCCAGGTTTTTTACGGCAAGAATAAATTCTTTTACGTCTTGAGTTTTGATCTCGATATCAAAAACATCAATTCCGGCAAATTGCTTAAATAAAATGCCTTTACCTTCCATGACTGGTTTTCCGGCTAAAGCGCCGATGTTACCCAGACCAAGGACTGCAGTACCGTTAGAGATAACTCCGACTAAATTTCCTTTGGAAGTGTAGTCGTAAACTTTGCTGGGATCTTTTGCGATCTCTTTGCAAGGAGCTGCAACTCCGGGCGAATACGCCAAGGATAAATCTTTTTCGGTCGAGCAAGGTTTGCTTGATGAGACCTCAATTTTTCCCGGTGTGGGTTTGGAGTGGTACTCTAGGGCTTCTTTGTCAAAATTGTACTCATTACTCATTTTTTTAACCTAGGTTGACCACTGGACTTCGTCAACGTGCGCGGGGCATAAAACACTCGAAAGATTCGTTTGGAGGTACTTCGTCTATTGGGTATCCTTTCAGAGTAATAACTAAGCAAAATTGCCATCAAGGATGACAGAAATGGAGCTTCTATGAAATCACCACGGGATGTGGTTCTAATAGACGGCGCACGCACGCCCTTCGCTAAATCAGGAACAAACTTAAAAAAGGTTCATCCAGCTGATCTTGGAAAAACTGCGCTTCGGGATTTAATCGCTTTAACAAATTTAGATGTAAATATCATCGATGAAGTCATTATCGGTAACACCGGTAATCCGGTCGATAGCGTTAATATTTCACGCGTCGTTGCCATGGGAAGCGGCATTCCACAAAAAACTTCCGCTTACACCGTGCACAGAAATTGTGCTTCCGCGATGGAATCCATTTCCCAAGGTTTTGATAAAATCAAATCGGGGATTGTGGATGTCGTGGTTGCGGGTGGAACGGAAAATATGTCGCAGATGCCGACACTTCTTCCGCAAAAAATCCAAAACATTTTTGATAAACTTCCCGGAGCAAAAGGCCCTAAGCAAGCTTTGCCGTTAATTTGGGAACTTCTTAAAGCAGACCTTAAACAAATCAAAGCTTTATTAACCGGCAACCAAAGGGACGCTTACTTTCCGGTGTTCTCGGTGATGAAAGGTCTTACTGATCCAATCGTTGGAATTAACATGGGTCAAACGGCTGAAATCATCGCTAAAGAATGGAATATCGATCGCCGCACGCAAGATGAATTTGCATTGCGCTCGCACATGCTGGCCGCAAAAGCGATTAAAGAAGGAAAATTCCAACACGAAATCGCGCCGGTATTCGTGTCACCTGAATATAAAGAAACTTTCACGCAAGATAACGGACCTCGGGAAAATCAAACGATGGAAGCGTTAACAAAACTAAAACCATTTTTTGATAAAGCAACCGGAACCATCACGGCGGGAAATTCTTGCCCGATTACAGATGGCGCCGCAATGGTATTAATGATGTCCCGTGAAAAAGCAGAAAGCCTTGGTTATAAACCATACGCTAAAATTGTTTCTTACGGGTTTGCAGGATTAGAACCAGAGCGCATGGGATTAGGTCCCGTGTACGCAACTCCTTTAGCATTAAAGCGTGCCGGACTTTCCATGAAAGATATCGGGCTTGTGGAATTAAACGAGGCATTCGCTGCGCAAGTGTTAGCTTGTCAAAAAGCGTTCGACTCTGATTCCTTTGCCCGCGAAAAATTGGGGCTTACTCAAAAAGTCGGAACCTTTAGCATTGATCAATTAAATGTTAACGGTGGTGGTATCGCCATCGGCCATCCGGTGGGCGCAACGGGTACTCGATTAGTGACAACTTTGATGAAAGAAATGAAACGGCGTCAAGTTCAGTACGGACTTGCAACTCTTTGTATTGGTGGCGGCCAGGGTGGTGCCATGATTCTTGAGTCGGAGGCTTAAAGGTGGAGCAACAGATGGAAACAACTATGACGGGCGTAAATGTGAAACCTAACCAAGACTCAATTAAAATTATACCAAATGGTGAAATCGCCATCGTGGAATTCGATCTTCCGGGTGAAAAAGTAAATAAACTTTCAACACCCGTAATGTTGCGGTTAAAAGAGGTCATCGCCCAGCTTAGAAGCTCACCTTATAAAGCAGCAGTTTTTATTTCTAATAAGCCTAAGATTTTTATCGCGGGTGCGGATATCGAAGAAATTAAAAATTTAAAAACCAGTGCCGAAGTCGATCGTGCGGTGGCGTACGGACAAAATATTTTTAACGAAGTTGAAGATTTGGGAATTCCGATCGTAGCAGCCGTGCACGGGGCCTGTGCGGGCGGAGGTTGCGAATTAATTCTGGCTTGTGATTACCGAATCGCAACCGATGATCCATCAACCAGAATTGGATTACCAGAAACCCAATTGGGAATTTTGCCAGGCTTTGGCGGATCTATCAGATTACCAAAAGTTATTGGACTTCAAGCAGCGATGCCAATTATTTTGGGCGGAAAATTAATCAGCGCCAAAAATGCGTTAAAGACAGGATTAATTGATCGTATGGTTCATCCGAATAATTTACGGGATGAAGCAATCAAGATGGCTCAGGAAGCAATTTCCAAAGGGAAAAGACACAAAAAGTTTAAGCCTGTTGGTTTAATGAATAAGTTAATCGAAGGACCGCTTAAAGGTGTTGCTTACGGTAAAGCCCGAAAGGGTGTTTTAAAAATTACCAAAGGACATTATCCAGCTCCGATCAAAGCATTAGAAGTCATCCAAAAAACTTATCACTGGTCTGATCGTCAAAAAGCGTTGGACGTTGAGCGCGCGGGGTTTATCGAAGTAGCAACAACTGATATCAGCAAAAACTTGATCCACGTTTTCTACCTTACTGAGATGGTAAAAAAACAATCCGGTATCAAAGGTGTAGAAGTAAAACCAAAAACCGTAAATCACTTAGGTATATTAGGTGCGGGCACGATGGGTGGCGGAATCGCGTATGTAGCAGCTGATAAAGGTATCCGCGTTCGCATGAAAGATTTAAATTACGAAGCACTTGGTAAAGGTATCAAGCACGCGGCCGAGCTTTGGGGAAAGTTAACCAAAAAACGCATCATCAATGAATATCAATTCAAACAAAAAGTTGATTTGGTTGAAGGTGCCATTGATTACCGCGGATTTAAAACTTTAGATTTAGTCGTTGAAGCCATCGTTGAAGACATGAACATCAAGCAAAAAGTTATCGCGGAAACTGCTTCCCAAATGCGCCCGGATGCGATTATCGCAACTAATACTTCCTCTTTAAGTGTTACCGAAATGTCAAAGGGTCATCCGCGTCCGGAATATTTTGCGGGAATGCACTTTTTTAATCCGGTTGATAAAATGCCGTTAGTTGAAGTTATTCGCGGTGAAAAAACCAGCGATGAAACAATTGCGACTATCTTTGAACTATCAAAACGTATGGGAAAAATGCCAGTCGTTGTAAAAGATGGACCGGGTTTCCTAGTTAATCGTTTGTTGCTTCCGTATATGGCGGAAGCCGCATTTCTTTTAGAAGAAGGCATGGACATCGAGAAAGTGGACAAAGCTTACGTCCACCAGTTCGGAATGCCGATGGGACCATTTGCATTGATGGATGAAGTTGGCTTGGATGTTTGTATCAAGGTTTTAAAGATCTTTAAAAAAGCATTCGGTGATCGCGTCGACATGGCACCTTGTATGACGAAACTAGAAACTTCTGGCCGTCTGGGAAAGAAAAACGGAAAAGGTTTTTATCTTCATGATGCAGCCAAAAGAACATCGACCGTTGATCCAACAATTTATTCAGAACTTGGATTATCTGCTCCGACAAATCCGCTAAGTGATCAAGAATGTATCGAGCGGGGAGTATTCGCGATGGTGAACGAATGTTCCCGGGCATTGATTGACGACAAGATTGTTGATAGTCCAAATGAAGTTGATCTTGCGATGATTATGGGAACAGGTTTTCCTCCATTCCGTGGTGGACTTCTAAAATATGCAGATACGCTTGGAACTAAATATATTGCTGACCAACTGGAAAAATATGCCGGCCAGAAAAACGCAGGCAAACGGTTAGCTCCGTCGCCAACTTTAAAAGATATGGCCGCGCAAAACCGCAGTTTCTATCCGAAAGCGTAAATAAGCCGCCGAGGATTGCTCGGCAATTCAACACGTTTTCAATTAGACCGGGGCAAAGAACATTCTTTGCCCCTTTTTTTATTTTTCCGTAGGTTGGGCCCAATTAACGATCGGAGCCCCCCATGCGATTACTTATTCTTTTCAGTTTACTATTTACCCAAACAGCATTTGCTTGCCCTAAAAAGGCCGATGAAAAAACATTAACGATTGCCCGTGCGATGTATAACTTTCGCGATTACTTAAGCGATGCTGACCGGTTGTTAACCAATGGTCTAATGCCTAACCCAAGTATTACCGATGCTCAGTTAGTTGCCGGAGCAAAAAATGTTGCGGTGGCTTTAAGTTGTGCCGATGCGCTTTTGCAGAAAAATATTCCAGAGTTAACTCCGGAAAAAGTTTCCGAACTTGAAGGCGTTGCCAAGGAAGAATACTTAAAAGAGTACTATGATTATTTGGAAAGATTCAAAGTTGCTTTGACTGAATACCACAATTTATATAACACACTTTCGACCACACCGGCCGCTCAACGCGATTACCGAACGGCCGTTAATAAATCGATGGAAGTTCGGGATTTAGCCAACGAAGCCCACCATCACCTTTAAATCAGTTTTCAGAGGGGGTTTGCGAACACTTCCCTCTGCTGACTAACAATTTTCAGTACTTTTCTATAAGTGTCTCAGTATAGAACACCCATTTGCTATTAAAGCAGACCCCGCTGGCCAAAACCTTGCGTAGTAGATAGGCGTGAGGTGTTTATGAAAACAGGAATGGTATTAAAACAGGCCCTAAAATTGACGATCTTAGCATTAGTTGCTGGATCCGTATTTTCATGTGCTCAGACAAAGCGTGAAAGATTAAAGGGTACTACTACCGCATCTGTTCGAAGTGGCGGAGAAGTTCAAACTTGCGGAAACGGCGAGTCTTCTGCGGGAATGATTTATGACAACGGACAATTGCCAACACCTTACCGAACCGCGGTTCAACAATTTATCTCTAGCTGGATGAATTATAATTTACTGGGAACAATCGACGGAAGCCCGAATTCGACAAAAACAGGAATCGACTTTACTGGTAAATTTACATTTAATTCCAGCGGAGCTTTGGTTCCTACTTCTTCTAATTTTAAAATTGCGATTATTGATTCTTATTATGGTCAAAGTAACGGCAGCGGCGGTACCTTCGGTGCTATCACGGTTAATTTTGACCAAGCTAAGCTTGCTTCTGCTAATTGCCGCGGAACTTTAACCGGGCAAAAAACAAGTGCGACAACTTTCAAGGTAATTGCTGATGACTGTGCTGGTTCAATAGCCATCGAAGGTCAAATCAACGGCACTTATGTAGACGGAAGAGTTAGCTTTATTAACAAACAATCTTCCATGAATTTCGTGGGGCAGACCGGTACGCTGGGTGCTTTGCGAATCGCTACTTGCGGCATCTTATAAATAAAAGTCTTGCCTAGGTCCCCCTTCGAGTTTTAACTCAATTCATGGGGATCTTTACTTCCTTCGATCGCGACATTTTTGAATGTGTCGCCGCTGGCCGTAGTGCCATCGACATTCCTAAGCTTAATATTAAAACCAGGGACAGCGCCCGGGCCTTTGTGCAGGCTTACGGCTATAATTTAGATCATACCGGGGACGTCGAAAAACTTCTTTACTACTATCGCCGTTCATTAGTTCTTTTAACTGAAAAGTTAGATTTTAAGATTGAAGACATTCATCCGGATCTTCGCGAACCGCGCAGTTTTTCTGATCTGGGCGAACTCCTGATTTGGGCCAGCCAAGTAGAGGACCGGGAAAAGCAGAGGTGGGCCTGTGCCTTACTTCGTTGCATGCATGTATTTATTCACAGTGAAAATGATTTGTTTGCGTCTTTTTCGGAAGAAATCCAAAGCCAAATTTTATCCCCGTTTCAATCTTCCATTCAGCATCACGGGGATAGAACTGTATTGCAGGGGCAATTATTTCCGGAATTAACGGTGGAACTGAAATCTTTCCACATTAAGCCTTTTAAGACTTCTTCCAGTACGGTCATTAAGTTACTGGCGAAACCCGATGCCTTGGCGATGAAGGTTTTTGATAAATTAGGAGTCAGATTCGTCACTGAATCGATTTTTGATTCGTTCCGGGTAATCAAATTCTTGTTAAATGAGAGTATCATCAGCTTTCCGCACATTATGCCGGATCAATCATCAAACAACTTATTCCCGGTAGAAATATTTTTTGATTATTGCGCGGCCACTAATTTCGATTTCTCTAAAGCAAGTCCTGCCGAGACCGATCGCAAGTTAAAAGAAATGTTAGCTGATCCCCACTATAAAAATCTGATGTTCCGGAAAAGTAATGATCAATCAGCTCAGAATTTTAAATTTATTAAATTTATTACCAGAAAATTGGTGACGATCCGGGATGATAAGTCGCGAGCCTTTAGTTTCTTTTATCCCTACGAAGTTCAAATCCTGGATCAGGAAGCCCACTCCGCATCTGCAACGGGTCCTTCTGAGCATGAATCTTACAAGGAAAGACAGCGGCAAGCTGCACGTCACCGGGTGCTCCGACCGTGAAGCTTTTGATTATTTTGCGCTCGAGTTTTAGCGCACTTATCTATTTACCATTTATGCTTTTATGTTCCGCCATTTCCATTTTCTTTAATTTAATTTTTAACGACCGGCGCATTGATGATCGCATCGCGATCGCCTGGGCAAGAATATCGTGTTGGATGTTCGGGGTTGAAGTGGAAATTAAAAATAAAGAAATCTGGAGCCGACCCGGGGGCGCGGTCATACTATTTAATCACACCAGCTTTTTTGATATTTTTGCATTGATGGGATATCTGCCGGGAATCCGGTTCGGAGCAAAGATTGAACTTTTTAAAATTCCAATTTTTGGAATGGCCATGCGAAGAATCGGAATTTTGCCGATCGATCGCGGTGCCCGAGAAAAAACCATGAAAATTTACGAGCAATCTATTGCAAGGCTTCGTGCAGGTGAGCGGGTAGCACTAGCGCCAGAAGGAACTCGTAATGATGAGGGTGGGCTAAAACCTTTCAAAGGTGGGCCATTCGTATTCGCACTACAATCCCAGGTTCAGATAATTCCGGTAATTATCGAAGGTGCCGCGCAAATATTGCCAAAACATACTTTGATACCGAACTTGGATTCATGGAAAAAAAAGATCGTGGTCAATTTGTTAGAGCCGATTTCTACCGAGGGAAAAACGCCCGAGGATAAGAAGCCTTTTCAAGAATTGGTTTATTCGCGGATGAGCGCGGCGATGAAATGAATCGATTAGTGTAGCGGGTCTAGACGGAAGTCTTAGGCTAGTACCAAACTGATTTTAGTTTTGGCATTATATTGATACGTGCAAACCATCTTCTTAATTTTTTTCTCGGGATTATTATTAACTGCGGCCGAAGGTCCTTCCGCTGATGTGCCTAAGAAATCTCCATTCATCGGAACTCTTTCGAATCAAGAATCCCCGAGGCCCTTTCCAACGCCAACGCTTCCGGCGACTCCGACAACATTTCCACTGATACTTACCGGATCCCCCGCAACCGGTCACCCGTCGATGCCGCCCAAGAAACCGATTATTTGCGCAGCTAACAATCATAAATCTGCTTTAGTCATCATCGACATGCAGCCGTATTTTGTGACGAGAGGCGGGCATAGCGAAACACCAGAGAACAAAGCTAAAGTTGATAAGATAATTCAAGAGCAGATCATCGCTATAAATCATGCAAAGAGTCTTGGTCTTCCCATTATTGTTATAGAATATGGACGCGACGGTTTTTCAAATCTGGGTGAGACTAACCCCATCCTTAAATCAGCGGTCGGAAATTATAAGCAAGCAAACTACTTTAAGAAAGATAGGGACGGGATGTTCGATGAACACAACTCCTTCAGAAAAAAACTTACAGACTACATAGCACAAAACCACATTGGAACCTTGGTGATATCCGGTGCTAATGGGGGAGCTTGCGTAAATGCAAGCATCCAAGGCGCCCTCGATGGAAATTGTTCGGTCGTGGCCTATCTAGGCGGTATCGCTGATTTTAATTATAAGGAGTTCATTTATCCCTATTTGTGGAAATATAAGGATATTAAGAGTGATTGCAAAGACTGCAGCTTCCGCCAAGTATCTAGCATGGAGGGCGTCACTCAATTCCTGACTCATTCCAAATCAAACTGGAATCGAACGAGCAGTCCCGAAAGCGCAAAGTGATACGAGAAAAATTGAAAGGATCATTCGAATGTTGAAACTGTTAATTTTATTGTCCCTTTTTTCTAGCGTGGGATTTGCTGCAAGGCTGGAAGATGTAAAGATATTAAGCGCAGTGCCCGGCCAAGATAGTTTCGAATTAAAGCTCCACGCGAATGAAGGTGCGAGCGACTCATTCTTTTTTATCGAAATTGTGAAGAGCGATCCAGATTCACTTGAAAAAATGAACCATGTATTCAAAAAGCTGATGAAAAAGGAAAAGTATCGTTTAGATCTAGATATCATGAGCTTTTCGGTTTCCCCCAACGGTAGCGTATATCGAAGCGAGGGAATTGGCTTCTATGGATCTGATAATCGAAAGCCCAACAATGTGCCAGCTGCTAAAAAGAAAAAGTCCAAATAATTTCTCAAGAATTTTTAAAAATAACCTGAATTAGTTTACGACTTGCCAATCCTGGCGGTACGAACTTGATCGCAATTTCATTCGGCGAATGCCAGTATCAACCAAAATTTCGACTGAATTTTTAGCTGGGGTAATGCCCACTAATCGCATGACCGGCGGTTGGCGGTTCAAACGATCTTGAAGGGTTGAATAAACTTTTTCCCATTTGATATAGGGCTCGAACGTTTTACCGTTGTCATCACTTCGAAAGGATCCAACGTAAAGCGGCCCGGCAGGATCAACGGCCACCGGAAAATTCTGATCGCCAAAGGTTGCTAACTTCTTCCAGGATTTTCCGTCGGCGGATTGGTAAATGCCGTCTGAACTAATAAGGCCCAATGGTTTCGCGCCACTTTTGTAGTCGAAGGCAAAAATATTTCGCTTTAATAAATCATCGTAAGAAATATCCATGCTTTCGGAACTTGCGATCACGTTAGCTTTCCACCAAACCGGTCCATGAAAATCCAGTAAGGACAGATTCCATCGGTCAGTTCGTCTGGCTTCCATTTGTACTATCGATCGAAGTGGCGGAGCACCTTCACTTTGTTTGATCACCATTGCCCGGTTAACAAATGGTTTATAACCGCGGATTAAACTTAGCGGAATTTTTTCCATATCTTCAGTTTGAAGCTGGCTACCCACGCGAAATTTTACTTTTACCCAACCGCGCCCTTGGACGAATGCCCATTTGGCAAAATCGGGGCGGCCAATTAAATCTTGGCTGTGAATATAACCTAATTGATTTTTCCAACGAACCTGAAGCCAATCATTTTTCCATTGGGTAATTACAAATTCAGTCAGCGATGGAACGCGGGTCAAAGTATAGCTATTAAAACTTGGATCTTTTTTTAACGGAGTATCACGGAGCGTACGGAAAAGTCCCATGTCATCAGCCGCTGCTTCCAAAAGTTGGGTTGGAACCCACATTGCTTGGTCGCCAAAAAGAATGCGGCTCCACAGTCCTTCGTGTTTTTCGATATCTACTTTTTTATCTTTTGAAATTTCATTCCCTTGGAAGCGAAAACTGCGGGTCATGGTTGCTTTTCTAGCAAACTGAATATCAAAACCTAATTCATCATCATTCAGTAAATACCGTTTGCCGTCTTTGGAAACATCAAACCGCAAATCCCATTTTGTCGAGATAACCCGTTTTTCAAGGTCGCGGGGGGAAGCTTCGCCCGAAATAAAAGTACTTTCCTGGGAACGGAAAAAGGGAATCGATTTTTGCCATAAACTGGTAAAATCACCCACTGCCGCGTTGGCCGTACCTGCCAGAAAGCAGACCAACCCAAATAAATTACTTTTAAAACCCATTCCCATTATTCTCTCTGTGCATCATTGCTCTCTCAAGGCCAGATATTTTGACCCGTTTCACTGCCCAAGTTATAAAAGCCCATAACTCGACAAAAGGATGAGGAGGGCAAATGCCAATCCAAAAAATCGGTATCGTTGGCGCGGGGCAAATGGGGAATGGGATTGCACAGGTTGCGGCTCTGCATGGATTTGACGTAGTCATGCAGGATGTATCAACTGCTTCTCTCGACAAAGGGTTAGCAACTATCGCCGCATCTTGTGATCGTATGATTAAAAAACAAATTCTGACCGAAGATCAGAAAAAATCCATGCTTTCAAAAATCAAGACCAGCACGCAGATTTCTGACCTTGCCGCAGCCGATATCGTCATCGAAGCGGCAACAGAAAATGTCGACTTAAAATTAAAAATCTTCAAAGATTTAGACCAGGCAGTAAAAAAAGAAGCCTTATTGGTATCAAACACTTCTTCCATTTCGATTACTAAAATTGCATCTGTCACCGGCCGCCCTGACAAAGTTGCCGGAATGCATTTCATGAATCCGGTTCCGTTAATGAAGTTAGTCGAAGGAATTCGTGGGCTACAAACTTCAGATGAAACTTTCAAAGCCGTTCGCGGGTTGGCAGAAAAAATGGATAAAGTTTTTGTCGAAAGTACCAAAGACATGCCGGGCTTTATCGTTAACCGCATTTTGATGCCGATGATAAACGAAGCGGTT